>JACIYF010000124.1 GCA_014360065.1 Clostridia bacterium
ACAGGAGGTCGAATTGGCCGGGAACCCCGCCGAAGGGCGAGGGGGAGCCATACGGATCGCTGGCGAGCCCATGTGGAGCCGGCGCCAGCGCCCCGGCATGAGAAATGTTTCGGAAGCATCAACAGGGTAAATGGGGGTGAGCATATGGACGTGCTGGTGGTCTCCAATTATGAGGAGCTCAGCAGAAGGGCTGCCGAGCTGGTAGATGAGGCCATCCATAAGCGGCCCAACCTAGTTCTCGGCCTTCCAACCGGCTCTACGCCGCTTGGCCTTTACGCCCACCTGGTGCGCCGATTCCAGGCCGGAGCTACCAGCTGGGCCAAGGTGCGCACCTTTAATTTAGATGAATATTACCCGGTCAGGCCCCAAGACCCCTGGAGCTTTCGCCGCTACATGGAGGAGCACCTTTTCCGGCATGTGGACCTCAAGCCCGAGCACATCCATTTCCTGGACGGACAAGCGCCCGACCCGGAGGCCGAGTGCCGCCGCTACGAAGAGGCCATTGCCTCAGTTGGGGGGTTGGGCCTAGTGATCTTGGGGTTGGGGGTGAACGGCCATATCGGCTTCAATGAGCCCGGGACCCCGTGGGATTCTCGTACCCACCTGACTACCCTTAGCCAAGAAACCGTCACGGCCAACTTTGGCGCTGCTCCCCGGGAAGCCGATGATTTCTACCCGCCCCGCCAGGCCCTGACCATGGGCATCGCCACCATCATGGAGGCTCGCCAGATATTGCTCTTGGTAAGCGGCGCCAACAAATCCCGGGCCCTAGGTCGCGCCTTCAACGGCCCCGTCACTCCTAGCATCCCGGCTTCCATTCTCCAGCGCCACCCTCACCTCACCGTCATTGCCGACCGGGCCGCCGTGGGGATTAAAGCAGCCGGAAGGGCCTTGCGCGCTTAGCTGCGACCCGGGTACAAGCATGAGGCCCAAGCTTAGGCCGCCCCAAGCTCGCACGCCTACCTGCTAGCCAGGGCCACCGCCAGCGTCATATGTACCATTTTGTGCCTCCCGCTCCTTTTCCACCTTACTGCCATAGGCAGGAATGGCTGCCCTGGCAACCGCGTATCCATCCGCGCCACCTAGGCTTTAGGATTGTCATCATATATAATATGGATCAAGCCAAGGGGAACAGGAAGCAGCAAACAGTGATAAGGGCTAGCCTCTGGCGCAAACCTTGAGTGCTTTTGAGTTAGGCTGGGTACACATAGGTGAAGCCTAGGCAGGAAAGGAGAAATTATAGATGCTCGCGGGTCAGGTGGTTAACCTCAAGGAATTGGTAGATTACCAGCAGGGATCAGTGGTGAGCCGTACCGTCATTGATAAAAAGGTGGGAACCGTTACTTTATTTGCCTTTGACCAGGGGCAGGGATTGAGCGAACATACCGCCCCCTTTGATGCTCTAGTCTACATCCTGGATGGGGAAGCCGAGATCACCATCTCCGGTACCCCGCTGGTAGCCAAGGAGGGAGAAGCGGTCATCATGCCGGCCAACCAGCCCCACGCCCTGCGGGCCACCAGTCCGTTTAAGATGCTTTTGATCATGATTCGATCATAACTTGTCGAGGTCAACTTTCCCTATACAAAGCTAAACAAACATTAACTTTGTATCCAGGTACTCGCTGTGCAGGTTCATCGGCTTTTAGCCTCCCCGACGGCTACCTCCGTCGCCGTCTGGCCGGACGGTGCCCCTCGAAAGGGGACGCCCTTAACCCGGAAGGGCGTGCGGTCGCCGTCCGCATCCCGGCGTTTTTCCGTCTCGCGGGAACAACCCCTGCGCGGCTGGGCCACGGTCTCCTTAAACGGAGGCACAAGCGTTCTTCCCTTGAGCGCATGCCGGGTGGGGGAGTTACCCCACCTACCCGCCGCCTCCTTGCCCCCGTGCCGACGGTTGCCGGAACCCCGGGCGGCCCCGGCGGGAGAGAGCGACGGGCTTTAGTCTAACTGATGTTTAACCTGGCTTCGCGAACATGAAAACTAGCCAGTCTTCCGGCCGCCAGTGCCGGATTAAATATCCTTCCCTGGCCGCCCGCTTCCGGGCCGCTTTGAAGAGGCCGAAAAGCTTGCCCCAGAGCCTGAAGTGCCGCCATCCTTCCTTCGGCGACAGCAGCTTCATAAGCTCCCGGGGCATCTTTTCGGCGTATCCCAGCGCCCGGCGGGCTATCACTAGGGCCGCCGCCTGGTGGGCGCTCAAACCGTAAGTTTCGGCGTACTTGAAATAGCCGATGAGGGAAGTAAACTTGGCGGAAACGGAGAACACCGCGACGCCGCGCTTCCGCAGGGCCACGACAATGCGGTCGAAGAGGAGCTTTTTGCAAAAGTTGTGGGTTATGCGGTTGAAATACCGGTTGGTGTCGCGGTCCTGAGCAAAGGATAACTCCTCCAGGGCGACCTGCTTTACGCCCATATCTTTCAGCCAGGCGGCTATTTCTTTAGCCAGGTTGCCAGCGAGCCATTCCCGTTTTTCGTGGGAAACGTGGACCAGCTCCGGGCACCAGAAGCAGCGGGAGGCCTTGAAGTTGCCGTCAGGCGAAACTACCGTCACGGCCGCTACCTCCGGGTTCAGGTCTATTCCCGCCATGACAGAATCCTTGTCCACGGGCGCGGTGTCCCCCAGGGGAAAGGAAATGAGGCATTCGAGCCTGCCGTCTTTCCGTACTACCCGCACCGTGTAGGCTTCTCCCTTGAGAAGATGCTGGAGGAGAAGGTTCCGGTAGCGGGCGGGGATTTCCAGCGGCACGGTGACCCATTCTTCTTCCTTTCTCCTGCGGCCCGTCTTGTTTTCCGGCTCCGGCGGTATGTAGACGTTGAGGTGAAAGTTGCCGGTTAAATCGTGATAGGCGATTTCCGTGTTGGCGTTGCCGTGCTGCCCTTCCAGCCCTTTCATGTTGGCCTGGCCTACGGAGTAAAAGGAATTGGAACGCAGCTCACGCCATTCTTCTTTAGAAAGTTTTCCTTCCTGGAGGAGGAGCAGGTTTTTCTTGCCCCCGAACACGGCGGGCGGAACTTCATCCCTTTCCAGGAAACCTTGCCAGTAAACAAGTTTGGCCCGGAGCTTATTCAGCCGGGCGTGGATACCCTGACGGTGAAGCCGGTCCCTGGTGCGTTCCAGTTTTTCCTCGGATTTCTCTATTTTAGCTTTCAGGTCGGAGACATACATCTTCACCAGCTCTTGCTGGCTCTCTATAGTGCTCTTCGCGTCTTCCACCGCCCACTGGCACCAGCGGGCGTTGGGAAAAAACTTTTCGTAGAGGGCTTTGACAATTTCCCCGGCTTCCTTCCCCCGCCTCAAGGCCTGGTAGGCAGAGCGCTTGGCCGCTTGAAAACGGCCCATAAAGGAGACCAGCTCCTCCCGGGCGGCGGCGTCGGGATATATTCTTCCCGGCACGGTTATCATGTCAATCGGCTTACTCGCCCTTGGATGCATCGAGCATGGCCTCCTTCACTTTTTTGCGAAACTCTCTGCTCCGTGAACCGTAGAGCTTGGCGGAAAAAACGGTCAGAATGGAAAGCATGTCCTGTGCCAGCTCTTCGTGCAGGGATTTCGGTTCTTCCCCGTTAACAACTTCAATCCTCACGCCGAAGGCGTTAAAGAAGCGCTCGATATAGGTGAACCCGAACCGGGCCAGCCGGTCTTTGAACTCGATTGCCACCAGGTCCATCTTGCCTTCGCGGGCCATGCGGAAAAGTCGGGCCAGACCTTTGCGTTTCTCGTTCAGCCCGGACCCCTGCTCTGCTACGGCGGCCACCACTTGATAGCCCTTGTCCCGGCAGTATTCTTCCAGACGTTTTTTCTGCCGTTCCAGGTTGCCGGCTCCGGCCTGCTTTGCGCTGGACACGCGGGCATAAATGACGGCCCGAATGCCTGAAGGGACTTCTCCGCCGAGAAGGCGCAAGACTTCGCTCCTGGGAAAACGCCTCTGGCCCGAAGGCGTGCGGACGCACCGGATCTTGCCTTCCTTTTCCCAGCGGCGCAGGGTGATGGGGTGGACGCCCAGTATTTCAGCGGCTTTGCGCAACGGGTAGTGTTCTTCTAATTCAGGTTTCATGATTTAAGTATAGCGTTGATTATGAAAGGAGGCAACTGTTGGTTGGACCGTCCCTGATCCGCCCAGACTCTGATAAGCTCAGGGTAGTTAGATCTTCCCCAGTCGCTGCCAGGTCGCAGTTTTCAGTCGCCCCGTAGATGACATGGCGGGAAGCCAGGTACTTGATGTCATCTTTGGCAAGGGAATCGGCTATGTCGGAGGGACAGGATGACACTATGAGTGGCAGGTAAACCTGCTCAAATACAGGGCGCAGGTTTTTGGCCAAGCGCTCGATCCGCACTGGATCCAACTCAAAGGCATAGATGTTTCTCACTACATGTCGGAAGCGGAGGTACTCATCAAGCCCCCTTACTGCGTTGGATGACAGTACTCTAGGGCGAGTCTCGCCCAGGGGAATGCTCATTTGTTTGAGAAGATCACGATGCCACTCTCGGCCGGTAGGTGGGCTGCCGTCGACGGCGGTAGCAATATGGTAAAAGATTCGCTCTAACCCTCCGTAAAAGTCATGGAGGTTTAGGGCAGCAGAGTCCACGTAAAGGTCCTGATCCTTGGGATGGCGTCTAGCTGCTGCCATAGCGCGCTCAGCACGGGCAACCACTTGCTCCAGGTCCTCTAGCTCTTGGCGAATACGGGCGGCAACTACCAGGAAACGTTCGCTCACACGTCCACCCCTTTCCGCTCGATGACGGCCCGCAGTGACGGGCGGCAGGCCCCCATGTCCACCAAGTTGATCTCTATGGTTGAATCCAAGTCCAACACCGCCCCGATGGCCTTAAAAGTGTCTTCAGGGCGAATCCCCCAAGCGGCAATATCGACATCCGACCACCGGGTGAAGCAGTCAGACCGTAAAAGGGAACCAAAAACTACTACCCGACTAGCCCCAAATTCTTTTTTTAGCAATGCGGCCGCTTCCCTGGCCAGTTTCCAAGCTCGCTCCCGGCGCCGGGCCAACTCCTGCCGTTCGCCCCTCATCCGCCGGCGAGCAGCAGCCCGATATATGGCCATTTGTTCCGGGCTGATCTGCGATACCATCACCATAACCCCTCGGCTTCTTCTGAAAAGATGTTATCACAACCGCCAGGGAAAATATACCGATCGGCTCGGTTCGCCTTGTTCATCCAAGGACCTACACCCCTGGGTGATGTTATAGGCCCACCATGAAATTTCAATATAAGTTTCTCACAACGACACTCAGTGTCCGTGCGATATGTTAAACTAGTCATGGGCACTGATTCCTGGATACTAATTCCAGCTGCCAAGCGGTGGACCTGCCGGCGACCATGGGGAGCCAGCGCCAGGTGACCTGGCATGGGGAACATTCCGGAGGCATATAGCATCTAGCCGGGATGAAGGGGGAGGACGGCATGCTTATGAGCAGGCGGTTGCTTGATGTTATTGCCATAGCCTTGGTGGGCGGAGTGATACTGTTCTTTACTTTTGGCATGGAGAGGCCGGCCCTCTACCACGATCAGACCAACGGCGTCTTTAGGCTGGCATCCAAACAGGTCCTATTAGAGTTTAAGCTCATTGACGCCACCAAGTTTGAACCTAACCCATCCATAACCCCCGACAGCATTTGGCTTACTAAGGACTGGAAGCTGGAGCTTAAGATCACTAACCGCCTGGACAATAAACCCATCGAGTTTCCCCTAGGAGCTGCCACGGTGGTCAGCCAGACAGGAAAAGCATATGCCTCCCAGTCCCACTCCGGCGAAGTCCTGACTGGAGGTCAGCTGGGCGCAGAAGCAACTGGGTTGGGCACTGTCCCCGAGTGGGCCCGGACCACCATCCCCGAGGCCACTGGCCCTAGCAGCTTAGATGGCCTGCTCCGGCAGCTGGCAAGCCCTCAGCCTGGATCTGCCCTAACAAGCTCTCAGCCTGACTCCACCTTGGTAATTCCTCCCCAGGGCCAGGCCATAGCTAAGGCCCTGTTTGTGCTGCCGGCCAATGAGGCCCCCAAGCTCCTGCTCCTGCCCCTGCCAGGATTAAAGGAGCCATACCAGGTGCGCCTTGATTAACCAACCACACCTGACCTGGCGCCCCCTTGTGCTGTTAACCTGGAGCTGTTAGCACTTCTAACCCAGATCCGGTCTAAGAGATACTGGCCGAAGTGAAAGTTGATCTTTGGCCCGTTTCCTTCTTGGCACGAACTTCCAGAATTGGGTGAATCAATAAGCTTTGACCCCACCTAACCTCAGATGCTATACTGATGTTGCGAAAATACCCTAGGCCTGAGGTACGCTATGGTACAGATCAGCTGGTTTTACGGCATCAAGATTTCAATGTACTACGATGAGCACTTGCCACCCCATTTCCATGCCGAATATGGGGATCACCATGCCATAGTTGATATTCAGCGAGCGGTGATCATCAGAGGTTACCTCCCCAAGAAGCAGGCCAGTTTGGTAATAGCATGGACCCTACTACATCAAGATGAGTTAATGGACAACTGGCACAACGCTTATAATCATAAGGAGCTATTTAAGATTGACCCACTCAGGTAATGGTGGTGATTATAGGTGATTCCTCCAGCCTTAATTCAGGTGCATGCCGACGAAGAAAAGGATTATGCCATCGTGTGCTTGTTTGTAGACGGAAAGGTAACCCGGTATGATATGAAGGACCGTCTGACCGGAGTTTTTGAGCCGCTGAAAGATAAGGAGCTGTTTAGAAGCTCGCTAACCATCCTGGACAATACCGCCGCCTGGGACCTGACCGGGAAAAGGGACGAGACTCAGTGCCTTACTATTGATCCTTGGACCCTGTACACCGCTGAAGACATTACCAGGGAAGTTCATTA
>JACIYF010000125.1 GCA_014360065.1 Clostridia bacterium
CTACCGGGCCGGCACCACCCTGGTGAACATGGAGTAGGTTTACATCCTGAAGGAGTTTGCCTGAAGGCTATAAAGGTCACTCTGCAGGAACAACCAACATAATAGGATTCTGGTTCACCTTCGCAAAATACGCCTCCCCGTTGGGACCTCGTCGCCCGTGACTGTACTGCGCCGCAGCCCAGGGTAGGGTCTTTGATCTGGTTGGTAGTGTGCAGGCTGGCTGGGTGCGGATACTTGATGCCTTTGCGAGCGAGAAGCGACCGAAAAAATGTCGCATGAGATTCCGATCAGATTCCCAGCAGTATCCTGAGCCGGTCCTCCACCGCCGCCAAAGTTTCAGCGGACACCGCCCCCAGCCGGCTTAGGAGTCGTTCCTTGGCTACCGAGCGCAGGTCTTCGCACTTGATGAAGCTCTTTTCTTTGAGCCCGCCTTCCGGCGGCTCGACCGCCACGTGCCAGGGAATGCCTTTCTCCCGGGTGGTCAGGGGGATCACGACCACCAGGTCAGCCGGCCCGCGGTTGAAAAGATCGACCGAAACCACGAGCCCCGGTCGGCGTCCAGCCTGCTCGCTCCCGCCGACGGGGTCGAGGTCTACGAGCCAAACTTCGCCGCGCAGAGGGGTCCTCATTCCCCTTCCTCCAGGCCGTCGGCGATTGCCGCATCCCAAGCCTTTCGCTCTTCAAGCTCCTCCTGCCAGGCTTGGGGATTGTTTCTGATTTCCGCGAAAGCTCGGTTGGCCTCCTCCAAGAAGAGCTTGCGCCGGTATTCCTCCAGCGCCTTGTCAACAATCTCCTGCATCGTTTCTCCACGCCGCTCGGAGAGGTCTTTCAGGGTGTGCCAGGCGGCCTTGCTCACCCGAACTATCGCTGTGGCCATACTTACCACCCCACTGCAAGCTTACATTTTAGTTTACGCAAAAGCAAGCCTGTTTGCAGCTTTTTAAGAGATCGACGCCGCGGGCGGCGTACCATTCCCGGGTAGCCTGAAAGACTGACTTGAGGCTGGGGTCGCTTAAGCCTTCGGGGGATGTCCCGGTGAAGTCGAGTAGATAAAATATGTCTCATATCGCCTGTCACAAGATAATCGGCCTGAGCCTGCATGGCGCAAGCCAGGATCTAGTGTCAATCTGTAGCGGGACAGTGATATCGAGAGAACCCACAACCGCTTCAAGCGGGCTAGCATCAATACCAAACGGGACCTGTTCGATCGGCCCGCGCATTCTTAGTTTTAGCCGCCCCGCTGACTCTCTAATTTGCCTTGTCCAGCACCCAACCACTCGAAGAGATCCTGCACAGGCTGCAACCAAAGGTTGAGTGCTGGATCGCTTCCGGACCAGGGCCCCAGCATCCATATGTACTTTTTATGCCTAGTTGTACGGCTGGCTGCACGGGGCACTGCTGGCCCGCTGCACTCCCTCATACTGAACCGTCTGGTCGTTGGCATCTTTCAGGTCAGGATACACAATTATCCCGTCCTCTTCAGCATCACTGTCCCAATTAGCAGGTACGGTCATCACCGTCGCATGAGTAGCTTTGCTTAGCAGTCCTTCCTCACTTTTACTAGTACCAGGAGAAGAACTAGGCACAGGGCTGGCAGTGCTGCCGCCGTCAGAACCGCACCATCCGGCCAACAGCAATAATACTAAGCACATGCCAAAGAAAGCCACAACAAACCGCCTAGCCTTAAACCTCGCGATCATTATCTGATCCTCTCCTTCTGCATAAGGATGCTCCCGAAACCCATCTCCAAAATCGTTCCGGCACAACAATCAGGCTTCTTCCCAAGCCCAGGAACCGGGCGCTCAGTTAAACCAAAGCCGACAGGTTGACCTTCTCCATCAGCCTGCTACTTCTATCTCCGCGAGGTGACGCTTCGCCTGGTGGCGGAGAAGGGCTCATCCCTCCCGTGGTCCCTGGCAGACTCACCGCTTCCTCCCGCGGGCAGGCTCCTTTCGGGGGTTTTCTGCTTTCTTCGCCCTTCTCGCGAACGCATCGGTCTCACCTCTGACTTGATGTTCGGGCCTTCCCCGGAGTTCGTGAACCCCAGGGTACTATGCCTGAAGCTGACTCCTGCCGGTTCAGCCGTGCCTCCCGGCCCGGTTACCCAGCCCTCAGTTGCCTGAGTGCTGGGCGTACCCGGCAGGCCTCCCCGGGTAAGGGCGTTGTCTTTCCCTCCATCTACCGCCCCATTTACTCTTGGCAGCCGCACGTTAAAGGACTTCGCCCTGGCACGCGGGCTCATCCAGCTGCCACTAGCCTCGCCTGGGGTTCGTGATCCTCGGGCCGGAGGTTTGCCGCCGGCTTCCTCCGGATCCCACCTCACGATGGACCCCCTTACCTTTGGCTAGCAGGCCGGTGCTGCCTCGCCTGCAGTGGACTTTCACCACCAACTTAACGCCCATGCCGGGCGCACACCAAAATGGCCGGGCAATAGAGTTTACCCGGCCATTTCAGTGGTTCTAAGGGCCTGCTAGAGGCTTGCACGCCATTCTCTCCAACTTTACAACTCCACCGAAGGATTGGCTTGCGAACCTGGCTGAACGGGTCTTTGCGTCAAGCTAATCCAGCTTGAGCTGACGCCGTGGCTACCGAAGTCTTTCCGCTGGTCGCCGATGGGGTGCGGCATGTTCTCTAACTGGCAGACAAGCACCTTGAGTTGCCGAGCCTGCGCATTCCCGTACCTAGTGGCGGGCGATATCAGCAGGTCCACAGCTGCTTCCCAACCCCGCGCCCCCATCGGCTCACCACTAATGGGCCTCGCCGCAGTATCGGCGCTATAGCCCGACGTGCAGAGGAACTGCTCTGAGCCCCCATTTCACCACCGATCACCATCCCCGTCCACCAAGGAAGGATTTGTGAAGCTGTCTGCCGAATAAAAGGTTGAGCGAGCCGGGCTCTTTAAAGCAACCTGAGCAAAAGCGAGGGAAAACGGCAAATGGCATCTGCTGCAATTGCCCTGACCTGGTTAAAGGCTATGCGCCCCGGTTTTCATACCGTGGGAGTAGCCCCCTTTATCTTAGGCACAGTCATAGCGGTACACAGTGGACACCCCTGGAACGGTCCGGTCTTTTGCCTTGGTCTGACTACCGTTATTCTGATCATGCTGGCCACTTATCTTTTGGGTGAATACTTCGACTATGAGGGCGACGCCATAAACCGAAGCTACAACCGTTTCTCCGGCGGCTCCCGGGCTTTCCAAGGCGCACAAGGCTTATCACCGAGACTGGCCCTGTACGGGGGTGCGTCGGCAGCGGCACTGGCAGTCTTGACCGGGTTATGCCTCCTGCTGTACTACCGGCCCGGGCCCCTGGTGCTGCCCCTGGGTACCTTCGGTTTTGTATCCGGCGTTTTTTACTCCACCAAGCCTTTCCGCTGGGTAGAAAAGGGTATCGGAGAGCTGCTCATTGGCATTTGCTACGGCTGGCTTCCGGTAAACACGGGGTTTTATCTTCTTGCCGGGAAGCTAACCTTAACGCCAACCTTGGTCTCCATGCCCATCGCATTCAGCATAACTGCCGTAATCCTCATCAACGAATTCCCCGACCTGGAGGCCGACCGCCTGACCGCAAAGAAAAACCTGGTCGTCCGGCTGGGACCGGAAGCTGCCATCCGCCTCTACGCGGGAATACTCTTGCTTGCCGCCCTCACTCTGGCATACAACGTTCTGCTAACACCGTCCTGGACCCTGGCAGCCCTTTGTCTGGCCGTGGCCGCACTCGTAGCTATAAATCTTGTTTATATAACCAGAAAGCAATATATTGATCCCCGGATACTGGAGCAAATCTGCGGGACCACCCTGGCCGTAAATCTTCTGATCTCGACAACGTGCACGGCATACTATCTGTTCTCGTTTTAGACGGCACGTGTAGTCCGAGCAAATACGGCCGCTGCCGGGTTCATCAGCCGTCATGGGGAAACAAGAAACCCCAGCAGCTGGAATCTTCGAGTGAAGACAAGTACAAGGCGGGCGAGGAAATAATGAACCACGTACCACGGGTAAAACCCTATTATCTACCCCCTACATTATTGGCCAAGCAACTTTTTTCGGCCCTGTATTACGCTGGATGTACCTCCTGGAGGAAGCTTCCCCAGTGGCTACTCCGCTCTTTTAAGACCATTCCCGTAGCCGCAGGCGCAATCGGAATGGGGTGCATAGGATATCCTAATCACCCTGTTTGGGAAATGACCGCTGCCTGCAATTTGCGCTGCCGCCACTGCCACGCCCTCGGCGGGAAACCCGCCCCCGACGAGCTCACCACCGAACAGGCAAAAAAAATGATCCGGGAGCTGGCCCGGATGGATGAGTTCCGCATGCTCGTATTCACCGGCGGTGAGCCCTTGGTGCGCCCCGACCTCTTCGAACTGGCCGACTATGCCCACGAACTCGGCTTCCAAAACGTGATCGCTACTAACGGAACGCTGATCACGCCCGACGTAGCCCGAAAACTACGCCGCGCTGGCGTGGTAGGCGCAGCCATAAGCATCGATGCGGCCCGGCCCGAAGTGCACGATTTTATCCGCAACTCACCCGGCGCGTTTCACAAGGCCATCCGAGGACTGGAAGCTTGCCGAGAAGCCGGGATGGCTATTCAGATAAACATAACCGCCATGCAATATAATTGGGAAGAAATCCCCAGGGTTGTCGAACTGGGCAACAATTACCAGGCAGAGATAATGCTCGTTTACCAGTTGGTCCCCACCGGGAGGGGAGAGAACATTAAAGACCGAGCCCTATCCCGGTCCGAAAACGAAGCCCTAACCAAACTCCTTGCCCGGCGCCAAAGAGACAGCTCTACCATCATTGAACCCGTGGCCGCTCCCCAGTACTGGGCCTATCTCACCCGTAACGCCGAGAACGGCCGCCGCAGGATGACCGCAGCAACGATGGCCTTCAAAGGCTGCGCGGCCGGATGGGGCTTATGTTATATCAAGCCCAACGGGGATGTGTGGCCCTGCCCCTTCCTCCCCATAAGCGGTGGAAACGTACGGGAAAAACCTCTGGATGCCATCTGGCAGGAGGGAGAGGTATTTCAAAACCTGCGCCGGCGGAAAGAAACCCTCCGCGGTCGATGCGGCACCTGTCCCTTTAACCCCGTATGCGGCGGCTGCCGAGGGCGGGCCTACGCCCTGACCGGCGATTACCTGGCCGAAGACCCCTCCTGTTTCATTAACACCCACGGCTTTAATTCCCACTCATAAAGAGAACCTCTCGCTTTCGGCTTTTAACTTTTCTAAACTTAACCCCAAATATGCTCCGGCTCTCCTCTTACGGGTAGGTTTGAACCACCATCTCTACTGAACAAATTTTGCTTCGGTAGATTTTGAGGAATAACCTGACTACATCCGGATCAAACTGAGTGCCTACACCTTCTTCCATCTCCTTTATGGGCCCCAGAATTCGTTTGTCCGCAGGGGAGACAACATGCGTTTTGGCTGCCTCGCGCAAAGTCTTTTGCATCGCTTGAGATAACTTGAGCCGGTCAAAACAATAGGTTATGTCCAAAAACTGCTGTAAAATCTAATAAGGCCTGGCTCACGCAGTTGAGTTCAACCGCGCAGTGGCCAGGGAATTAGCGAAAAGGTTTACTGAGAAAATGAAAGAATTCGTGGCCGAGGCGCTACGCCGGGGAGCGTACGAAGAGCATTTTGGCCCCCAACCGCTGACCGACGAAATAGTGGAAATCCTCGGGGACTGCTTGGACGATCCGGAGCAGAGCCCAGTCAAGATACTGCGGGAGTATGCCCAAATATCGCAAAGACAGCTTGCCATGGCAGCAGGCGTGTCGCAGACCGCTGTGGCCCGGATAGAGGCGGGTGAATTGGGCCTTGGTGACCTGGATACTTTCCTCGGTGGTCGGTTTGATTCTCTGGGCAACAGCGTCGTGGTCGGGGAGAAACTTCTCCGTTTTCTCGTCGATGCGCTTGCTTCGGAGTGCCAGGATAAGAAGGTGAAGGAGAAGCTGGCCCTCTACATCCATAGTGCGCAGGAGGTATTCCGGGAAGGATTCTCCGAACGGGCCAGGGCCAAAGTTACGGAGGCTATGGCGAGGCTGCGAAGGCTCGGCAAAGGTAACGAGGAGATGGCTGCGGAAGAGCCAAATAATTCATAACCAGCGACGGGCTCCGCGGCCCACACCGAGTATACGGGGAGGGTAATCTCGTGGCACCGGTTGGTTTATGCGCATTTCCCCAGGCAACGCGGCTTTTTGAGGCCTTTCACAGGGGTTCGGGCGTGCTCGGCAGGAAAAGGGAAAATATGCCTGAGTGCTTTTACCTCAGCCGGGTGCCGTCAAAGGATCGGGTTAACGTGCTGACGGTCGCAGCTGCCCTGGACTATCAGACCGATGCCGACCGCCTGTGGCAGGCGGCGGCGGAAACGTACCTGGACCCGGAAACCAGGTGGCTGTTTGACATGACCCAAGTGGCCCGGCGTGACGTTAAGGACGTCCACCGGGCGATGTCCGCTCACGGGTTCACCGGGCGCTATCCGAATAACAACGCCTGGTACGTCTGGCGCCTCTGCCGCACTTTTGCAGGCCGTTACGGCGGAAGCCCCGCCGGTCTCCTGGAGGAGTACGGTTATGACGCCCGGCTGATTCACGACCGCGGAAAAAGGCTTGGGGATCTGCCCGGGCTCGCCGGCAGAAAGATCCTGCCTTTCTGGCTGCGGATTCTCAAGGATGTGGCCGGAATCGATCTCAGGAACATACAGCAGGTTCCGCTGCCTGTAGACGTGCACACGGCCAGAGCTACCCTGCGGATAGTCTATCACAGCAACCAGCGCCCCGGTGTGCCTGCGCAGAGG
>JACIYF010000126.1 GCA_014360065.1 Clostridia bacterium
TGGTTGCGGTTGATGAGGTTGCCGGCATTGGTGCCGGGATTAACCCAGGGGTGGAAGCCCAGGTAAATGGCCTGCCCCTGCCCGTAGGGCACCCGGTAGCCCACCACATGCCTCTTCCCGTCTTTGGTAATAGTGGCTAGCGGCTTAGCATTCCCGGACAAAGTTACCGACTGGAACCGCCACAGGGCCGCTCCGGTAAACTTCCCCCCGTCAAACTCCACGGTTACGGCATCGTTGGGACCTTCCTTGCCGGAAAGCTCTACTTCCTTGTACTTGCAGGGAAGCAGGGTATCCCGGAGCTTAGTGTAGGGCTGGAAGTTTTCATCCAGGTAAGGCACGAAGTCGCTCAACACCAGCATCCCGCCCTGGCGCACGTACTCCACCAGCTTGTCTTGGGTAGAACGGTCCATCCAGTCGTAGGCGGAAAGGAAGATGGCTTTTACCTTCTTAAGCTCAGATAAGGGTTCTTCCCGAATATTGATCATGGTAAATTCGGTGTCGGTCCGCTTGAGCAGATCCTGGAACCCATCCACCCCGTCGTAGCTGCACCGGGGAACGTCGGAGAAACCCGCTTCCCGCCAGGCCTTGGCATCGCTGTTCCAGGCATCGGCCGCCGCATAGGGAGGGTATATACCCCAGGCAATGCCTGGCTCCCGGTAATTGCTAGTGACCAGATAGCCTCCCTCCTCGTTGAAGAATCGCCCTAGCTGCTGGCCAATCCAGTATTTGCTGCGCAGGCTCCCGTCCTCGGCTACCGGGGCCGAAGGCGGATGGGGCGGCTGGCACCAGGTATCAACGTCTTTGGTCCAGTTGTCGGTGGAGGCAGCGGTGTAGACGTTTAGCCCCGTAGACCCAAAGGCCGGGAACAAGACCGCCCCGAAATAGGAAGGCAGACTTTCCTTAAATGGGGTTATGTCGCTGCCGAACAGCATCTCGGCCACACTGTTTTTGGAGTAGCTCCAGTTGTCCTCCAGGTTCATACCCCGGTGGCGCATAGCCAGGAAGGAGTAAACCGCATAGGCCTTGGCCTCGTAGGCAGCAATTCCAATCCAGTTGGTATAGCCGAAGTTGGCACCCGCTGACTCCAGGATCTCGGCGTTGACCCGGGTGATCCAGGGTTCGGCTCCCTTGCCCCCGGCGATATGGTAATCCATGGGTGGCACCGGGTTAATGACGATGGGGATTTGCTTGGAAGTCCTGGGCATATAAGATTTGTAGGTTTTAAATACCTCGGCGTAGTAGTGGGCGGCAAAGTCGCCCCAGTCCAGGTAGGTCAGCACTTCGGCGCGGGCGTCGGGTCGATTGCCGGTGAGTCCCCCTAAGAGGGGAATAGTTGCCAGGAAGTCGCCCAACACCGGCACCTGCCTAAGGAACCCCAGATCCAGGTAGTCAAAGGGCAACAGGTTGAGCCCGGGGATGGCCTTAAAGTCCAGCTTAGGTATGGGTAAGAGGGAGACGACGGGAAGCTTGCCTAAGTCAAGCTCACCCCGGGTCAGAATTCCTTTCCAGCTCCGCGGGGGTTGAATTTCCTCCCAGGAGGAATAGGAAGTACCATGGTACTGATTATATTTGGCCAGAGTCTCGTAGCGCTGCTTGAGGTAACGCTGAAAGGCCCGGATCCCTGAAGGCGAATAATCGTAGGAACGGAACCCGCTCAAGTTTTCCCGAGCATTGGAGTAGATGCCCTCGTTTAGAAGCTGCATGCCGACGATGGGCCCTTCCGGATAGAGAAAATGGTTGTCGGCCAAGAACTTGTCCACCTGGCCCAGCCAATCCTTGACGTAAATTTGATAATAGGAGTCTAGTGAAGCGGGCATGATGCTCTGGAGCAAGGGCTGGGGCCAGACGGTAGGGAAATTGGTGGAGTCGCGTTCAAACTCGATCTTCCCGCACCGCACTGCCCATTCCACATAATCAGGAAGGCCACCATAATCTACTTCAGCGCAGATAAAGGGGCCGGGCTTGACCACGCCATAGAGCCCTTTTTCTTTGAGCAGCTGGATAAAGTACCTGACATCCCGGTTGGCCTGGGTAGCGCCGGTAAAGTCATAAAAACCGGTCCCAAACACCGGATCATAAGGCGCGTGGTGCCGCCAGGGAATATAAAAGGTGATGAACTTGATGTTCATGGCTTTTAGCTGGTCCAGCACCCGCGACCATTCGGAACGGTTGTCCCGGTAATAGGGATAGTCGCCGCTCCAGAAATAATAGGGCTTTCCGTCCAGGTAGAAGACTCCATCCCGGATCTCCGCCTTCCTGGACGGGGCTGCTGACATAGCCTTAGCTTGGATTTGGGCCTGAGCCTCAAGGGCCGGAGTTGAACTGGCCGTGGCCAGGCCGGCGGGTCCTGCCGACCCAGCCAGCAAGCCGACTAAGAGCGCCACCACCGCCACCGTGGCCACTAACCGAACTGGACGCCTACGTCTCCTCATTGCTTGACCCTCCCTCCGCGCGGGTAATCCTCTTCCCGCCGATAAGGTTCCCATCAAACCTTAGCACACGATACAGTATAATGGCAAGGTGGCAAGCTTAACGTCACAGTAGCAACGGTTACTTGCACCTACCATACCTGGCTCCTACCATAACCCTGACGATGCTTCCGAAACGTTTCCCATGCCAGGGCACCAGCGCCGGCGCAAGATGCTTCGCCAGCGATCCCTATGGCTCCCTCACCCTTCAGCGCCCAGCACTCAACTGACTGACCCGAGCTGGGATCCACGCTATACGCAGCAAGGTATTTTCGGGCTACAGTCTTGTGGTTGATTGGATGCTGGGGCGCTTCAGGACCCATGCCTCAGCTTACCTTCCTTACCCATGGACGCATGGACTTTTTCACCCCTGTATGGGGGTGCCACCGCTTTGGCTTATTTCCGCTCCGCCACCGCCCCAAGCGCGGCGCCCTTTCTCCTCATGTAACTTCCGCACTTGGAACTTGACGCTCTCCAGATATCCACCGTGGAGCGGGTAGAGCCGCCAAACGAGTAAAGCCAAAAGCACGATGGCGATTGGCACCACCGTCATGAGTAGCCGCATGCCCATGATAGCTGATGCCGGTTGGGCCTCAATAGGCAGGGTCGCATCGTAACCACTCATTTCTAGTACCACCGCCGAGATTATGGCTTGCACGGAAATGCCCAGGCGGACGATCAAGGCATTCATGCCGAAGTACATGCCTTCCCGCCGCACTCCGGTGCGGAGCTCATCCTCATCAATGACGTCAGAAAGCAGAACATCTAAGAGCAGCATAGGTCCAGCTACGCCGATGCCCACCAGGGCGGCCGTGATCAATCCCCCCACGAAGCTCTTTATAAATAGGAAGGGAACCAGGGCCAGGGCATAGATGGTGGCCGCGGTCATGATGGTGCGGCGAGCTCCCCAGCGCACGGTCATGCGCTGCCAGAAGTACAGAAAAGGCAGGGCTACGATAAAGACTACCCCCAAGAGCAGCGAAACCTGAAAGCCCTCAATGCGAAGCACATACTTGCAGTAGAAAGGAATAGCGCCCTGCATAATGGTAAAGGTAAGCTGAATGAGCAATCCGGCAATGACGTAAGTGATAAAGGAGCGGTTGGCAAAAGTATGCTTCAGGGCCGGCCATAAGGCCAACGGCTCGTCCCCCCTAAACTCGGGCCGCTCCCTGCTACCCAAAAGGGAGACAAACAGGGAGATACAGGTTACTGCTCCTAAGATGCCGCCCAGCATGGGCCAGCCCAACTTGCCGTAAATCATCGGCGGCAAGGCGGTGCCAATAATCATGCCGATGACGGTGAAGCTCTGCCGGAGGCCGGAAACCTGGGCCCGCTCCTCCAAGTTCGGGTACATCTCGGGAAACAAAGCGGTCCAGTTCAGGATCACCATGGTGTAAAGTCCATCGAACAGGAAGGCCACCACCAGGAAATACCAGAACAGTTTCGGATAGCCCAGCCAGTCGCCGGATCGTACCGCATCTGGCGGCATCCAGACTAGGGCAAAAGCTACTGCCAGCGGAATAGCCCCGAAGGCTATGTAGGGGATACGGCGGCCCCAGCGGGTACGGGTACGGTCAGAAATCTGCCCAAATAAGGGATCATTAATGGCGTTCCAGATGCTGTAGATGATCATGGCCAAGCTAAAAAGGTAGGGGCGCATAGCCAATAAGTCTACGTAAAAGAACATGGCAAAGGCAGCAAAGGTACCCGGAGCCATGGAGCCGGCCAAGCTACCGGCGCTATAAGCAAGCTTCCGACCCAAGCTTTGCGGTTTTGTCCCGCCAATTTCAACAGCCATTCCACTAACCTCCTCTTCTAGATTTAGAAGGCCTTGGCCTTTCACCTCAAGCGATGTTTTTTGACAGAGGTACTCCAGCCACTTCCAAGGATTGATCCAGACGCTTGTAGGCCTCGTCGCCTAGCTTCACCCCCTGACTTTCCAGCGCTAACAGATAAGCTCCTACCACTGGCTGGTATTTGGCCAAATGGATCCAAGCCCGGGGAGCCACCCGGTGCAGCGCCAAGGTAAAGGCGTCAATTAAGAGGGGGGTACCCGATTCCGCTGCCTGGTAAAGCCCCCCAGAAAGGACCACTTCCACTTCCTCCTCGGTCATGCCCAGGCGCCGGATCACGCCGGCACAGGATTGTCCCAGCGCTTCACCCATGCGCACCAGGATATCCTGACAGGCCCGATCCCCTTCAAAAGCCAGCCGGAAAACCAATGGCGGCACCGACCACAAAGCCCGGTACTGTAGCCCTAGGTCGTCCCGCATCTCTTGCGCCAGCTGGCTGTAATTGTCCATGCCAAACAGGCTTAGGATTTCCTCCTCCAGGCGAGTTTTGGGGCCAGTCCTTTCGTCCGAGCGGAAGGCCCGGTGCAGGGCATCCCTGGTGAGATCCGCCCCTCCCCCCCAGTTGCCGAATTCAAATCCCAGGCCGCGCAAGATTACTTCCCTGCCCTCGCGGTTGCGGCCAGCAGCGTTGCCGCCGGTCCCACAAATGGAAACCACTCCCCAGGGACTTTCGGTTCCCGCCCGCAAGGCCACCCAGCAATCATTGGTTAGGGTGTAATTCTGCTCTGGAAATACCTGGTCCAAGGCCTGGTGCAGATTTTTAAAATCATCTGGCAAATCGGCTCCCGCTAATCCCAGCACCACCTGGCTTAGGTCTTTGATGGTAATCCCGGCCTGCTCTAGGGCCGCGCCCAGCGACCCCTGCACCGCCTGCATGGCCGAGCCCATGCCTGCCACTTGGTAATTGGAAGGGCCGTCTTGACCCCACCCCAGGATGCGCCCCTGGCCATCGCCAACCACAGCCATGGTCTTGCTGGCTCCGCCGTCAATTCCAGCCACATATATGGTTGGCACCACGCCACCTCGCTCTCTACGCCAAGTTACCTTCTTTTCCCTATTTCCTCCATGCTGCCCCTGCCTGAGACTGCCTCTGTCTCCAGTCGCCACCGCCTCGTTTGGTTGATCAAGGCGCGCTGCGATACTTGTCAAATTGGGGCAAAAACTGGGCATTCTCCCGCCAGATATCTTGCCACAGGCTTTGGGCTACCCGGGCTCCAGGGACTAAGGGATGGTTTAGGAGTGCCAGATAGGCCAGCTGGGGGCTGCCTTTGGCGGCTGCCTGGACAGTAAGCTGTTCATAGGCTTTTACTTGCTGAACCAACCCCCGCACCGCCAGGGGCAACTGGCCACAGGCCAGGGGTCGGGCCCCTTGGGCGTCCACCAGGCAGTTGACTTCCACCACCGCCTCATCGGGCAGGTCGGTTATAGCCCCCCGATTGGGAACGTTGACCACATGCACCTCGCGGCGGTTATTGTGAAGAGCATCCAGGAGCGAAACCGCCGCCTCCGAATACCAGGCCCCACCCCGGAAAGAGAGCTGCGGCGGTTTGCTGGCCAGATCGGGATCCCGGTAAAGTTCAAACAGCTCCTTTTCCACCGCCATCACTTGCTCGGCCCGGGTACCCTTGCCACTGGCCACCTCTTCTTTCTCCTCCGCTACCGCCTCGCGGCTAAAGTAATAGTAACGAAGGTAGGGAGAAGGGATCATGCCCAGGGAAAGTACCGCTTCCTTCACCCATTCGCCCCCAGGTATGTTCTGGACCGCCATGCCGATGAACTCAGGCTTTTCCAGTACCTGGCGGGTAATGTCCCGGCCATCCAGGCTGATGCGCCGCGCCCAGCTAAGGTGGTTTAAGCCAACGAAATCTAGGTCCAACCGCTCTTCATCCACGCTGAGTAGGGCTGCCAGCGCTTTCTTCAGGCTTAAGGGAACATTGCAAAGGCCAATTACCTTGGCATTGCTGTAGCGGCTAATGGCTTCGGTAATGATGCCGGAAGGGTTGGTGAAATTGATGATCCAGGCTTGGGGGCAGATGGCTTCCACCTCCCGGGCAATCTCCAAGGCCACGGGAATGGTCCGGAGCGCCTTGGCAAAACCCCCGGGTCCGGTGGTTTCTTGGCCCACCACATCGTACTGGAGGGGAATGCGCTCGTCCCGCGCCCGAGCTTGCAATCCTCCCACCCGAAACTGGGTGATGATGTAATCAGCCCCTTCCAGGGCCGCCTGCCGATCTAGAGTGGCCTGCACCTCTACCCGCTCGGCCAGGCCTGCTCGGGCCAGCATCCTCCGCGCCAGGTCGGCGATGATTTCCATCTTCTCCTGCCCGGCGGGGATATCAACCAGGGCAATCTGACCTACCGGAAAGGTCTCCATATGATCAATGATCCCTTCGATTAATTCCGGCGTATAGCTGGAACCCCCGCCGATTACAGCTAGCTTGATGTTATCTCGGCTCACTTTGTTACCTCCTGTCAACACGG
>JACIYF010000127.1 GCA_014360065.1 Clostridia bacterium
TGGAGACGGTTTTCTTTGACCATATCGGGCAACCGTTTCAATGGAACCAAAGTGATGAATTCCCGTGGGCAGCTATGCGGGATTGCATTGACAAAAACGCACCAATAATTCTTTTAACTGATCTTTACTATCTGGACTATTACCAAACCAGCACCCATTTCAGCGGACACGCCATTGTTTTGGCCGGATACGATATGGAAGTTGATGATGGTGTGGCCTATGTGGCAGATACCGAGAGACCAGGTTTGCAGTTAACCTCCTTAGCTTCTTTGGCCCAGGCAATGGTTTCCGAAGCTTTCCCCACTCCGGTTCATAACTACTGGTATCCGTTTTCTGCAGTGGAGATAAAGGATTTAAAACAGGCCATTCGTAAGGGGTTGGCGCGTGCTACTAAGTTGATGCTGGAACCAAAAGTTGAAGTGATGGGGCTACAGGCCATGCGACGGTGGGCCCAAGAGTTAGCCCTGTGGCCCAAAGTGGCCTCAGATTGGGTTTGGTGCGCCCGTTTTGGGTACCAGGTCATTGAGAAGCGAGGAACTGGGGGCGGTGCCTTCCGGTTAATGTATGCTGAGTTTCTAGAAGAGGCACAGGCCTATTGCCCCGAGCTGCGAGCCGTGGATAGCGTGGGCGAAATGAGAGAAATTGCCTGGTGTTGGCGAGAGCTGGCTAAGATCCTGTACCGGGCCAGCGAAGAAAAAGATGCTAACCTGATGAAATTGGCTGGCGATGTGGCTCATAGCATCGTAAAAGCGGAGACAAAGTTTTGGCAGAAGCTAAAAGAAATTTTTCATAACTAGCAGGTAAAAAACAATTCACAGCGAATTCAGACTGTTGTAGGCAACGCTGCAGACCGTTAGCTTCTGAGCAAATGCCAGATCGAGAATTTTTGGCACATTTGGGGATCAAAAACCTGTGGAAGGAGTTTGCTAGGTGGTGTAGAATGAAGGTGTAGAAAGGACAAGGGGGATACAGGGCGAAATTATGAGGACAGAAGCTAGGTGCCCGTAAGGTTGGGGCGAGCGGGTGGAGCTTTTCTTTTTGTGTGAAAGATGTCACAACGCCTTGAATACATGTAACTAGGAAAAACTTGCACAGCAAGCGTTATATTGGCCAGAGTAGTAGTAGGGGGTGATCGGGGGCTAAAACCAAGGAGCTGGACGCGCCTGAGTAAAGGCGCATGAGTAATAGGCTTAGGCCGTCCCAAAATTGCTACCTAAAAGGTCTGGGATAAGTTTTTGGGCGGCCACAATTCCAAATGAGGAGGAACAGTAGGCATGAACATCGTTGTATGCGTCAAACAGACCTTTGATACCGAGGCCAAGATTGCCTTAACCAGCGATGGCAAAATTGACAGCACTGGCGTCAATTTGATTATGAATCCTTATGATGAGTTCGCGGTGGAAGAAGCCCTGCGTATTAAGGAGAAAGTCGGAGGGGAAGTAACCTTAGTCAGCTTGGGCTCCAAGCAGACGGTTGATACTATTCGCCAGGGTCTAGCTATGGGGGCCGACAAAGCTGTCCTGATCAATGATCCAGCCATGGAAGGCGCCGATTCCCATGGTGTTGCCGCTGCCCTAGCTGCTGCCATCAAGCAGCTTAATCCTGATCTAATTCTCTGCGGGTGGGTTGCCATCGATGACGGCGCTTCCCAGGTAGCGGGCCGAGTGGCGGAAATTCTTGATCTGCCTTGGGTGAATGTGGTCACCAAGATCGAAATCGCTGATAACAAAGTGGTAGCCCACCGTGAAGCCGAGGGGCAGACCGAAGTCATCGAGGTTGCCCTTCCAGCGGTTATCACTGCCCAAAAGGGTCTGAATGAGCCTCGTTACCCATCCTTGAAAGGGATCATGCAGGCCAAGAAGAAGGAACTCAAGGAGCTTACTTTGGCCGATATCGGTTTAGATGCTGCTAGCGTTGGAGCCCAGGCTAGCCAGGTCAAGATTCTCAGCTACAGCCTGCCCGAAGCTCGGAAGGCGGGTAAGAAGTTGGAGGGCGATCCAGCGGATACGGCTAAGGAGCTAGTACGGCTATTGCGGGAGGAAGCCAAGGTTATCTAATTTCGGTGAATAGGATCCCGAAACTTTAATACGCTAATTGGCTGTAAAAAGATGGAGGAGGTCAATAGCCCATGGCAAAGGGGATTTGGGTCTTTGCAGAGCAAAAAGAGGGCGAGCTGCGCAAGGTGGCGCGCGAGCTCTTGTATAACTGCCGCAAGTTTGCGGATCAGATGGGTGAAGAAGTTGCGGCAGTAATTCTAGGGGAAGGAATTTCTGGGTTGGCCCAAGCGGTGGCCGATTATGGAGTGGACAAGGTATACGTCGCCGACGATTCCCGCCTTAAAGACTATACAACCGATGCTTATGTCGCCGTGTTAGCAGACTTGATCAAGGCCAACCAACCGGCAGCCATCTTCTTTGGCAATACCGGCATTGGCAAGGATCTCGCTCCTCGGTTGGCCGAAAGGGTCGGCAGCGGGCTGATGACCGACTGCACGGCGGTAGAAATTCAGGACGGCAACTTCGTATTTACCCGGCCCATCTATGCAGGAAAAGCGTTTACAAAAGTTACCTGCCCAGAGGCACGGCCGGTCATGGTAACTATGCGTCCTAACGTGCTGGGCGCCGGGGACCCAGCCGGATCAAAGAACCCTGAGACGGTCAAGGTTGATGTCCAGCTGGATAGCAGCTCGCTGCGCCAGTTGGTGAAAGAGGTCGTTAAGAAGGCCTCTGGCCGGGTGGAGCTCACCGAGGCCGATATTATTGTCTCCGGTGGACGGGGAATGAAGGGCCCGGAGAACTTTAAGATCTTGGAAGAGCTAGCAGATGTCTTAGGGGCAGCCGTGGGTGCGTCTCGCGCAGCGGTTGACGCCGGTTGGCGTCCCCACGATGACCAAGTGGGCCAAACTGGGAAGACGGTTTCTCCCACCCTCTATATTGCCTGCGGTATTTCTGGGGCTATACAGCACCTGGCCGGGATGGGATCGTCCAAATTCATTGTAGCCATCAATAAGGATCCCGAGGCAAATATCTTTAATGTGGCTGACTACGGGATCGTTGATGATTTGTTTAAAGTAGTTCCCTTGCTGACTGAGGAGTTCAAGAAAGCATTAGCAGAGTAATGAAGCTTGGCGGTTTGGGCGCAAGCGGGCGGAAGGTAGGTTCTACCTTTCCGCCCCGGCACCCAGTACTTTGATGTCGAGGGGGGATTCTCAAGATGCCAAGCATTCCTCACCGGGAGTTGTACTGGGAAATCCCCGGTCATCTATGGCTTTATGCCTTTATGGTGATTGCGGGGATAATTCTATTGTGGGGCTTGTATCAGCACTACCTCCGGTGGACAATTGGCAAACCAGAACCGGAGAAGCGTTATGATCAGCTGTGGGAAAGGATCAAAACCGTCATCGTTAATTCTTTCGGTCACAGCAAAATGCTAAGAGATCCTTATCCCGGAATCATGCATTTCCTAATCTTTTGGGGCTTTGCCTTCTTGTTCCTAGCCGCTTTTCTTGATGTCCTGGAAGCATGGTTTGGTTTGCCCATCATGTTTGGTCAGTTCTACA
The DNA here is from genome assembly GCA_014360065.1 of Clostridia bacterium. Taxonomy (NCBI): domain Bacteria; kingdom Bacillati; phylum Bacillota; class Clostridia; species Clostridia bacterium. Next base: position 3,560 of record JACIYF010000127.1, read on the forward strand.
TCGGTATGAGCTGGTTGACCGATTTGATGGGGTTGGCCGGGATCTTAGGCATTTTAGTGGCGATTATCCGGCGTTATATTCAGAAGCCTGACCGCCTTGACAATATAGCCGATGATGCTGTGTTGCTGGTATGGCTGCTCTTTATATTAGTTTTGGGCTTCTGTTTAGAAGGGATGCGCATAGCTGCTAACCCCGATCCTTGGCCTTATGCCAATCCTGTGGGGACCTGGGTGAGCGCACTCTTTGCCAGCATGAACGATCAGTCCTTGCTAAGCCTTTATCGTTATACCTGGTGGGTCCACGGGCTAACGGCTATGGCTTTGGTGGCGTATATCCCTTGGAGCAAGGCCTTTCATATCTTTATGGGACCGGCCAACCAGTTTATGCGCTCGCTAGCCCCGGCTGGGGTTATTTCGCCCATCGACTTTGAGGATGAGGACCAAGAAGTTTTTGGAGCTGAGAAAATAGAAGACCTAACCTGGAAGCAGTTATTCGATACTGAGGCATGCACTCGCTGTGGCCGGTGCCAGGATAATTGTCCGGCTTACCTCTCCGAAAAGCCATTGTCGCCTAAGAAAATGACTCAGGACCTGAAGGCTCACTTTTTGGAGAAAGCTCCTATTCTGCTAGCCCAGAAACAGAAGGATAAGTCCAAAGGCGATGACAAGGAGGCTGAGGCAGGCGGCCGGGAAGTTGCCGCTGTAGATGAAAAGGCAGCCGCCATTTTGGAAAAGAGCCTAATTGGCGACGTGGTAACCGAAGACGAAATTTGGGCTTGCACTACCTGCAGGGCTTGCCAGGAGCAATGCCCGGTTTTTGTTGAACATGTTAACAAGACGGTAGAGCTGCGCCGTTATTTGGTCTTGACTGAAAGCCGGTTCCCATCAGAAATGCAATTGGCTTTCCGCAATATGGAAAATAATGGTAATCCGTGGGGCGTTGGTTGGGCCAATCGGGCAGACTGGACAGAGGGGCTTGAGGTCCGGAATATGGCCAATGTAGAAGGCGGCCAAGTGGACGTGTTGTTCTGGCCAGGCTGCGCTGGGGCATTTGACGATCGCAACCGCAAGGTAGCCAAGGCTATGGTTAACATAATGAACCAGGCCGGGGTTGACTTTGCTATTTTGGGTACGGAAGAGAAATGTTGCGGCGATTCAGCCCGGAGGCTTGGCAACGAGTACCTCTTCCAAAGCCTAGTCGAAGAAAACATTTCCACGCTCAAGCAGTACAAGTTTAATCGTATTGTTACCCAGTGCCCGCATTGCTTCAACGTCCTGAAGAAGGAGTACCCGCAATTTGGAGGGGAATTTACGGTAATTCATCACAGCGAATTCCTTCTCGAGCTACTGCAGCAGGGAAGAATTAGACCTAGCAAGAGCCAAGACCTGACCTTCACCTACCACGATTCCTGCTACCTAGGCCGGTACAATGAGATTTACCATCAGCCGCGTAGCATTCTTGCCCGGGTGCCAGGGGTCAAGCTGGTTGAGATGGAGCGCAACCATGGCAAGAGCTTCTGCTGTGGCGCTGGTGGTGGGCGCATGTGGTTAGAAGAAAAGTTAGGCAAGAGCATCAACGTGATGCGTACCGAGCAGGCCTTAGCTACTGGTGCCCAGGCCATTGCTACCGCTTGCCCCTTCTGTTTGACTATGCTCAGCGACGGCCTGAAGTCGAAGGATAAAGAGGATATTGCCGCACTAGATCTAGCCGAGATTCTGGAGAGATCCTTAGCCTCGTAGAATCAGCTGCGTATTGGAGTTAATACGGAAGCAGCAGCTCTGTTCCCCAGCGGAACAGAGCTGCTGCCGTCTATGATCCGGTACTAGCCTGGCTACCATTTTCATATTACTGTAGCAGAATTTGCCGGGGAGGTAACTATATGAGGAGGCGGGGGGGTTATGTCTACTTTGGAGTTTGGCGGCTAAGAGGTACATGTATTAAGGCGCTTATCGTCTTGGTGCCGTTATTGGCTATTGGGATCATCTATACTTCTAGTTACGCCCAAGTTCGGGCTACGGAAGCCTTCTCCTGGGCGCTAGGTGGGCAAATCATTGTTATCGATCCCGGCCATGGGGGGGTAGACCCAGGGGCGGTGGGTCCGCGAGGTACACTGGAAAAGGATATCACCTTGGCGGTTAGCAAGCGTTTGGGGAGAATCCTGGCTCAGGCTGGCGCCCAGGTTCATTTAACCCGAGAAACCGACACTGATCTTTTTGGGGTAGGGTCGGGTAGCGAGAAGCTGCGCGATCTAGATAACCGGGTGGCAGTAGCAAGAAAGTACGGTGCGCGGGTATACATAAGCATTCAAGCCAATAGTTTTGGGACTAAATGGACGGGGGCACAAACTTTTTACAATTCTAGGTCTCCGGCCAGCATTACCTTGGCTCGGCATATTCAGGATCAGCTGCGGCGGTTGACACCTACCGAGCGCTTAGCTTTGCCGATCGATGTCTACGTCCTGAATCAGCTTCCCAGTGCTTGCGTTGGGGCCTTAGTCGAAGTGGGCTTTCTCTCTAACCCTGAGGAGGAGAAGATGCTCAATGACCCCTTGTACCAGGAAAAGTTGGCTTGGGCTATCTATCAAGGGTTAGCCCGATTTTTGGCCGGAGAGCCTGAGCCGCCAGAGCCAGCTTGGCTTTTGCCAAAGGTGCAACCAACCTAAGGGAAGAGAGACCTGTCTTGTACCCGCGGCCACAACTGCATATAATGGTTGCGAGAAGGTTAGAAGGTGGCTATCAATGAATTGCAATTTTATCCTTACCGAATGGGGCTGGACAGGCATTGCCGGGCGCGAAGCTATCAGTGCGCTGGTGTTCGGGCATTCAACCCAGGCAGAGGCGCAGGCGTCGCTGAGTAAAGCCCTAAAGGATCGCGGAATCTATGAGCCCCTTGAGAAAAACGAAGCCTTTTTTCCCGAGGCTCTCCGGGCATGCCAAGCCTATTTTCGGGGCCAGCGAGTTGAATTTACCTTTCCTGTCGAATGGAGCCTATATACTCCGTTCCAAGCCAGAGTACTTGAGGCCACGAAGTCCATTCCTTACGGCCAAACCCGTACTTACGCTCAGATTGCCGCAGCTGTGGGCAGGCCTCAGGCGTTTCGGGCGGTAGGAGGAGCAGAGGCCAAGAATTTGACCCCTATTATTATTCCTTGCCACCGGGTTGTGGCTGCCCGAGGAGGGCTAGGTGG
>JACIYF010000128.1 GCA_014360065.1 Clostridia bacterium
AAACGACCGCCAACGCCGCCTATATTTTTCCTGGCTTCGCCACCGATCGCACAACCGATTCTTAGGGATACGGTTCCGTTCGCACTGGGTGGCTTTCCTAGTGGCTGATCCGTGGTGGGTTTCGTGGAGGGGACAGCGAGTAGGAGAAATTCACGAGTTGGTAGTTGACCCAGCATTGTGGGGGCGAGGATTAGGAAGTAAGCTATTGGAGGCAGGCATACAGTATTTAGTCCAGCGCGGACACCGAAGAATAGAACTCTGGGTAGGAAAAGATAACCTTACCGCCAAGCGCTTCTATTGCCGGCATGGCTTCAGGACAGGTATACTTTGGAATAATCGGTGGCAGCAAATGCTTAAATATGAACGGCCCAACAGTAAGTAAGGGTTACCCAGGCTCTTACTCCACAGGCCTAGGTAACCCTCTCTCAGGTTTTCCCGCTCTTAGCCCTGCTTCGCCTTTCGAGCTTCTTCTATCACCTTCTCAGCCACATTCGATGGAGCTTCTTCATACTGGCCAAATTCCATGTGAAACTGGCCCCGACCTTGAGTAATGGCCTTAAGGTCTATGGCATACCTATACATTTCTGCCATGGGAACTTGAGCACGAATCAACTGCATCTTGCCATCGGGTTCCATGCCAAGGATTCGGCCCCGTTTGCTGTTCAGATCCCCAATGATATCGCCCATGAACTGTTCGGGAACACGGATTTCAACGTTGGCAATGGGCTCTAGCAAGACTGGTTTTGCCTGTTCTAAGGCCTTGCGGAGAGCCAAAGCAGCAGCTATCTTGAATGCCATTTCCGACGAGTCCACCGGGTGATATGACCCGTCAACTAGGGTAACCTTTATGTTGGTAACAGGATATCCGGCAAGTATACCTTCATTTAAAGCCTCGCGAATACCCTTCTCCACTGCGGGGATGTATTGTTTCGGAACTGCCCCACCAAAAATTGTTTCCTCAAAGGCAAACTCCTGATCAGCCAAAGGTTCAACATCAATAAACACATGTCCGTATTGTCCGTGTCCACCAGTCTGCTTTTTGTGTTTCCCCTCTACCCGTTTTACTGGAATGCGGATGGTTTCCCGATACGGAACTTTGGGTGACGACTGGGTAACCTCAACCCCGAACTTTCGTTGCAGCCTCTCAAGGGTAATGTCTAGATGCATTTCTCCCATACCTAGAAGCAAGGTCTCTTTAGTTTCTAAGTTTTTTTCTACTTTTAGAGTGTTATCCTCCTCTAGAAGTTTTGCCAGGGCGTTGCTGAGCTTATCCTCGTCACCCTTTGTTTTTGGTTTTATGGCGATAGCTAAGTTGGGTTCAGGAAAATCAATCCCTTCAAAGACTCTCTGATTACCCTTGCTGGTTAAAGTCTCACCTGTACTAGTCGCTTGCAGTTTAGCTACAGCACCGATATCTCCAGGGCCAAGTAGATCTACCGGGAATTGGTTTTTACCCTGCATAACCAAAATTTGGCCCACCTTCTCCTCGGTCTGCTTGTTCGAATTCAAGACCAGGCTATCTGAACGCATAACCCCTTCAATGACCTTAAAGAAAGTCAACCTGCCTACATATGGATCGGAAAGGGTCTTAAAAGTCAGGGCTCCCAATGGTTTTTCGGCTATGGATTTGGCCTCCTCGGGACTGCTAATTGGGGGAGGTAAGAGATCAATTATGGACTGCAACAAAGCACCTATCCCTATATTGTTGAGGGCCGAGCCGCAGAAAACTGGAACAACCTTTCCTTGGGCTACCCCCTTGTGCAGTCCTAGGGCCAACTCATCAGGCGACAACCTTTCTCCCTCTAAATATTTTTCCAATAGGTCATCATCGCTTTCGGCTGCGGCCTCAGCCAATTGTTCTTGATACTGACTAACTTGTTCAGCATAATCGTTGGGTATTGACGTTTCTACTGGTTTGGAGCCAGAACCGGGTTCATAAATTAAGGCTTTCCCGGTCAGCAAATCTATAGTTCCGCAGAAGTCACCAGCTTCGCCTATGGGGATATGAACAGGTACGATATCTCGGGATAGGCGCTCACGCATATTGGCGAGAACATTAAAGAAATTGGCATTTTCGCGGTCCATCTTATTGATAAAGGCAACAATCGGGAGTCTCCTTTCATCCGCCATTTCCCAGATGACCTCAGTCTGGACTTCTACCCCGGCTACTGCTGACACTACAAAAACTAATCCTTCTACCACGCGTAGGGCAGCAATGACATCGCCTACGAAATCGGAATACCCTGGGGTATCCAGGACGTTTAGCTTATGGTTATTCCATTCAAAGGATGCCGGTACAGTGTGAATTGTAACTTTTCGTTTGATCTCCTCGGGGAAATAATCGGTTACAGTATTTCCTTCATCTACTTTACCCAATCGCTTAGTGGCTCCAGCACAAAACAGTAGCGCTTCAGTTAAAGAAGTCTTGCCGGCACCACCATGGGCTACAACTGCTAGATTACGTATGTGGTAGCTATCAAATGCCTTCATGGGACTCCTCCTTAAAACCATTCTTGTTACTTATATTTTTGTTCTCTTACCGAAAATCCTTTTTGTAAAAGCAAAGGTTAGAGGCCTTATGCACTATCTTCCTACTCGCTAGTTTTTCCAAATGACCCATATTTAGCATGTAGTTGCTATTCAAAGGCATACCTTCTTATCAAGACAGGGAGGTTTTTCAATGAAGGCGTCTGATTCTCTTACTTACAATACCATCATTCTAACTACCGCAGGCTTGATAAACCGCATTCTAGGGTTCGGATTTAGAATTATAATTGTCCGACTGCTTGGCCCAGAGATAGTAGGCCTCTATGAGCAAGTTTTTTCAGCATTTACGGTAGTTTTGGTACTTAGTACAGCTGGGTTACCCACTGGTATTGCCAAGATAGTGGCCCAAGAGACCGCATTGGGTCATTCCCGCCGAGCATGGCATTCCTTTTTGGTTGCCACAGTTTTGGTATCAGTGTCAAGCTTACTCCTGACTGTCCCTTGTATCATGTTCAACCGACTTCTAACTCAGGTTTTTGCTGACTCTCGAGTGAGCCTCGCATTACTAATAGCTTGCATTGCCGTTCCGGTGGTAGCAGCTTCTTCCTGCGTTCGCGCTTTGTTTCAGGGCCTAAACAATATGATTGTTCCTGTGCTTGCTCAAATCAGTGAACAAGTTCTCCGCATCATCGTGTCCCTTTACTTAGCTCTCCAGTTAGGGGTATTAGGGCCCAGCCTTGCGGCTGCAGGGCTAGCAATCGGTCTTCTGATTGGAGAAGCTTCTGGCCTAGTCTTGATGTTATTACTAGGTCACGGTGAAATAGCTAAGCTCTATCGCACAGCTAAACCTACCCTTAATAGTTCCTCGCACGGGGTGGTTGGACAATTACTATCCTTTGCTGCACCAGTCGGGCTAGTCAAAATCATCGCCTCAATCCTTTTACTGGCCCAGTCAATCATCATCCCTTGGCGTTTACAGGCTTGCGGCCTTTCTGGCGCTGAGTCGATTCAGCTTTTTGGACAGCTTTCAGGAGCTGCCTTGGTCTTGATCAATCTCCCTTCAGTATTAACATTTGCTATGTCCACTGCTTTGCTCTCTGGCATTTCCAAGACCGCGGCTTCAGGCCGCTCTACATTGCTCCGAGCTCGCATTACCGAAGCGGTTAGGCTTACCATGATCATAGGTCTACCCGTAGCCGCTTTCCTCTTCTTTGCTGCTGACCCGCTGTGCGACGTGGTTTTTCGCTTGCCCCAAGCTGGCACTTTGCTCCAGCTACTGGCGCCTGCTGCACCCTTTTTCTATTTGGAACATGTTACAGGTGCAATTCTTGAAGGGCTTGGAGCGGTTCGACCCGTGCTTGCTAACCGCCTGGCTGGTTATGGTATAACCCTTATAGGACTGTATACACTTACCTCTTTGCCAGGATTAGGGATACATGGCTCCGCCGTTTCCATAAGTATGGGCTGGTTAGTTATTGCCCTCCTGGATCTCACAATCCTGCACCAGATGGATCACGCACCGAACTGGCACTTGCTGGCTATTAAGCCCCTGATTGCCACCTTCGGCACAGCCACAGCAATTTATGCCGCAAGGCAGCTGTTGTCACCCGCCACCGTTGATTTGTTTCTTTTTCTTGCCATTACTTCAGTGGCGGCCATAACCATCTACTGTGGTATACTAGTGCTGTTGGGTGAACTTACGTGGGACGATCTACGGCGCATTCCCGGCCTGAACCACCTACCCATCCCCAGATAGAGCTGAGTAGCCCCTCTAGGTTCAATTTCCTAAGATAGTTACTCATGGTTGAATCGGTCAAGTTCAGATGAATCGGCGTTACCGAAACAAAACCATTTCGAATGGCAAATACGTCTGATTCCTCTTCATCCAGGCTGTCTACAACCTGGCCTGCCAACCAAAAATAGGCTCGGCCTCTAGGATCTACTCGGCGCTCGATGGTATCGCGGTAACGCCGCTTGCCCAAACAAGTGATCTTTAAGCCTCGGATTTGCTCTCGAGGGATGTTGGGTATATTAACATTTAGTAAGGTAACTTGAGAAATGGTATCTGCCAAATACTGGGCCAATACTGCTCCTATTTGGGCAGCCAAATCATATTGGCAATCGGTATCACCTTCCTTGCAATCAAGCGAGAGAGCCATAGCAGGATACCCTTCAATGACTCCCTCCATGGCTGCTGAGACAGTTCCCGAATAAAGGATATCGGTGCCCAAGTTGCTTCCGGCATTGATACCACTCACGATTATAGTGGGAGGGTCCGAAAGGAGGCTTTCCAACCCTATTTTAACGCAATCAACTGGCGTACCAGTTACTGACCAGCCTCTCATTCCCGAGATTTTTGGATCTAATTCGAAAGCTCTCAATGGTTTATGCACGGTGATCCCGTGCCCGATGGCGCTACGCTCTCGGTCAGGCGCGACTACCAATACTTCCCCTATAGTTGATAGCTGTCTAAATGCTGCTAACAAACCGGCAGCATTGACCCCATCGTCGTTGGTCAACAGAATTCGAATAGCCTTTGCTTTGGACAACACTATTGATTCCCGCCCTTGATTAGCGAAAATGCCTCCGCCCTAGTTGCTTCACTGGTTTTAAAAGCCCCCCTTACAGCTGAGGTAATGGTCATAGATCCAGGCTTCTTAATACCGCGCATAGTCATGCACATGTGCTCTGCTTCAATCACTACCATGACTCCTAGAGGCTTAAGCACCTCCATGATGGTATCAGCAATCTGGCTGGTCAATCTCTCCTGCATTTGAGGCCGCTTGCAATAACTCTCAACTACGCGAGCTAGCTTGGAAAGACCCGTTACCCTTCCGTTCCTAGGGATATAGGCTACATGAGCCTTCCCATAGAATGGCAGAAAATGGTGCTCGCACATAGAGTAAATGGGAATATCTTTGACTAAGATCATTTCCTGATGATGCTCATTGAAGTGAACCTCAAGGTACTGCTTAGGATCTTCTTCCATTCCCGAGAATATTTCCTGGCACATGCGAGCAACTCGTTCTGGGGTCTGGCGTAACCCCTCTCGATTGGGATCTTCCCCAATAGCTTCTATTATCATTTTAACTGCTTTGGCGATGGACTCTAACTGCATATGTTATATTTACCCCCAGGCAAGAACCAAACTATGCCCCGAGAACTACCTGGCACCTATATAAGTCAAATTCGATTATCTTTCCTTTTTCCCTTCACAAGCGGCCGCTTAATACTTCTTCATCATACCTGTGGTAAAAAAATTGTAAAGGCCCTAGTTTTTCTCTAGGGCCTTGCCTATATTTACCTATATATAGCATTATTCTTGAATTTAACATTTCCCCACTACAACCATATCATATAATGTAGCTGTACTCAGCAGGATAACCACCCTGAAGCCACTCGAAAGGAGCGATTCAAGTGCGGGTTTATTTTATTCCTCTACCAAGCTTTCTTCGGGCCATACTTAAGAAAATGCTTAAACAGACCGGCAGGGTCTCATAGAGCTTTTAGCGACTGGCTATCCCCAGTATACCACCTATGCCTCCCCCAAACACTGAACACCCAGCACGAACTAGACTTGCAGTCAGATCCAGATTTCCAGGTCCAATAACTAGAGCAATGACCACGATTACGATTGTATACAGCGCTCCCACTGCAACTCCTTGAACTAAACCGCGTTCTCCGGTGGTACGGGCCGCCACAAAACCACCCAGTCCAGCACCTACGATTAAGACAGCTAATGCTAAAAAAGGCAAATACTTTTCCGAGATAGGAGTTGTTTTGAGCATTGCCCCACAGGCCACTATCGCCAAGACGGTTGCAATCAAAGCACAGCCCAACCCTTTAACTAGGCTGTAAGCAGGTGAAACTGGCATTCTTGGTCCCCCCTCATTCCCTGGTAAACATTATGCTCTTCTGGAAGATTCTATACTGACTTAGATCTTAAGCTGTTATAAAAGTGAAGGAGACTGTTGCTCTTTGGCGAATACCAATATAAGACCTAAGAAAGTTTCTACTCTTTTCCTTGCTGGGGGGAGTTAG
>JACIYF010000129.1 GCA_014360065.1 Clostridia bacterium
GTCTCGGTAGGGAGTGCCCTCTCCATCAGCGCCGCTTACTATCTCAACTTGCAGATTCCTAGGAGCTTGTTTATCATCGCTTGGCTCCTCAGCATAGGCTTGACCGGTGGTATACGGTTAATCGCACGGGTGGGCAGCAGCCGGGGCTGGTACCACGACTTCCGAGGCGGCAAGCCGGTGCTTATAGTTGGCGCTGGGGATGCCGGCGCCACCGTAGTTAGGGAGCTCCAGCGCTACCGGGAGAATCACTACAACCCGGTTGGTTTCGTGGATGATGATCCGAAAAAGCAGGGGTTGTATCTATATGGGTTGCCGGTGTTGGGTGCCAGGGCTGACCTGCCGCGACTGGTGAAGCGCTATGGGATAGAAGAAGTGATTGTAGCCATGCCTTCAGCCCCGGGGTCGGTTTTTAGAGAGCTGGTCCAGGTTTGCAACTCCTTAGGGGTGGAGCTCAAGACCGTGCCAAGGATCTATGCCTTGCTTGAAGGAACCGTGGCCACGGTGCGGAAGGTGGATGTCGAGGACCTTCTATGCCGGCCACCGGTAAAGGTCAATCTGGAGGAAATCGCCAGCTACCTTGATGATGAGGTGGTCTTGGTGACCGGAGCCGGCGGTTCCATAGGTTCTGAGCTTTGCCGGCAGGTGGCGAGGTTCAACCCTCGGTTGCTGGTCCTTCTGGATCATAGCGAAAACGACATCTTTGAAGTTACAGCCGACCTTAGGATTAAGTTTCCCAACCTCCATATGCAACCGGTAATAGTCGATGTGAGGGATCGGGTAGCCTTAGACTCTGTTTTTCGAAGGTACCAGCCTGGAGTTGTTTTCCACGCTGCTGCTCATAAACACGTCCCCTACATGGAGAGCTTTCCTGAAGAGGCGATTAAGACCAATGTCTTTGGCACCTACAATGTAGCTATGGCGGCCAGGGACTCTGAGGCCAAAAGGTTTATCTTGATCTCCACCGATAAAGCGGTCAACCCGGTAAGCATCATGGGGGCCACCAAGAGGCTGGCGGAGATGATAATCCAAACCCTGCATGAGGAAGGGATGGAAGCTGGAGTGCCCGGGCGGCGTGCGGATGCCGGCTCCACCAGGTTTATGGCGGTGCGATTCGGCAACGTCTTGGGCAGCAGGGGAAGCGTGGTGCCGCTATTTCAAAAGCAGATTGCTGCTGGCGGGCCGGTTACGGTTACCCATCCCGATATGAAGCGGTATTTCATGACCATTCCTGAAGCGGTACAGCTGGTGATCCAGGCGGGGGCTATGGGCCAAGGCGGGGAAATCTTTGTGCTGGACATGGGAGAACCGGTGTCTATCATGGAGCTGGCCGAAAACATGATTCGGCTGTTGGGCTTGGAACCGGGGAAGGACATAGAAATTAAGACCATCGGTCCCCGGCCGGGCGAGAAGCTCTTCGAGGAGATATTCTCGGAAAAGGAGGGTTTGGCCGCTACCAAGCACCAACGCATCTTTGTGAGCCGTAGTTGTGAGGTCGAGAGGAACAAGCTAACCTGGGCACTGAAAGAACTGCGGAGGCTGGTGGGGGTGCCGCAGGGCGATGGAGTCACTGCTCAGGGCGGTGGTGGCGAAGCGGCAGTTTCGATGCTGAGGCCGACAGGGCACGCGGACATAGTCGACGTGCTTAATTCCGTGATACCTGGCTGCCGCTGTACTGCTAGGCTGGAGAATGAGGAATGGTTCTTGTGCCAGAGGTCTAGCAAGGGAGCAGAAACAGTTGCGGAGCAAGTGGCAGCCACAAAATAAGAAAGCGGTTTCGGGGATGCTGAGGTGGGTAGGTTCGGGGCTGGGGCGGGAACCGGGCCGGGTGAGGGAGGAACTGAGATAGCAGGAGTACCCACTGGGGATTAAAAGCAGGTATACGGAGCTTATCTACTGGCTGTAAAAAAGCAGTTCTCGGAGTTAAGAAGCTTAGGAAGTAAAAGTTGAGCCTAAGAAACTTATTTTATGGAAGTCATTAATGTGAGTAAAAAAGCGGGATTAATAGTTAAGCGGATTATTGATTTGATAACTTCTGTTTTTGGGCTGGGGTTACTGTCACCTTTCTTTCTTCTTATAGCTATGGCTATCAAGATAGACTCTCCAGGCCCAGTATTTTACCGTCAGGAGCGGATCGGGAAGAATGGTGTACCTTTCCGGGTGTTTAAATTCAGGAGCATGGTTGTTGGAGCTGACAAAATGGGTTTGGGCCTAGCCGTGGCCAAAGATGACCCCCGAATCACTAGAGTAGGAAAGTGGCTTCGGCGCTACAGCCTGGATGAATTGCCCCAGCTAATAAACGTTGTCAGAGGCGAGATGAGTATAGTCGGCCCTCGGCCCACAATTAGGCAACAGGTGGAGCAGTACGATGCCTTTCAGCGCCGGCGCCTCAATATGAAGCCCGGCATTACCGGTTGGGCCCAGGTAAACGGCCGCAACAGTATCAGTTGGGAGGAACGGATCGAGCTTGACGTGTGGTATGTTGACCACTGGTCATTATGGCTGGATGCGAAGATCATGGCTTTGACAATACCAAAGCTTTTGACTTCTTCTAGCGAAGAACTTTATGGCCGCGACGGGGTCACCCCAGACCTAGGGGACCCTCAATCGAACAGCGGACCTCCACTATGCGGGTAGTGGTTCAAACTAAAGGCCATAGGAGACTAACTATGTTGAAGGTGTTGTTTACAGCTGTGGGAAGAAGGGTAGCTCTGCTAAGGAGCTTCCGGCGCGCCTTTTTGGATCTTGATCTAGAGGGCGTTATACTTGCTACTGACATGGACCCAGCAGCTCCTGGGTTGCTTGAGGCTGATCGTGCGTTCCTTTTTCCGGATTTTAGATCAGAGTCGTATCTACCTAAGCTTCTGGAGATATGCGAAAGAGAAGGGGTCAACTTGCTTATCCCTCTAATTGACCCCGAACTACCATTACTTGCACAGCATAAGGAAACGTTCGAGAGCATTAATACTGTTCTAGTACTGTCTTCGCTGTCATCAGTAAGCATAGCGAACGATAAGCTAGCTACGTTTGCGTTCTTTAAGAGTAACGGAATTCCATGTGTTAGCACGAGACTCTACAGCGAAGATGACGAACCTCGCAGTGAGAAGAGTTTCCCGCTTGTAGTGAAGCCTAGGTACGGGTCGAGCGGCCAGGGCGTAACCTTGTGCTCGAGTTACAGGGAGTTGGAAGTAGCTGCATCCAAGACCCAGGAGGTGGTTATCCAGCCGCTAATACGCGGGCCGGAAGTGACTATTGACCTCTTTGGCGATGGCACAGGCCGGTTGCTTTCGGCTGTTCCTCGCCAAAGGCTCAAGATTCGTGGTGGCGAGGTAGAACGGGCGATCACGATTGAGATTGAACCCCTCATGGAAAGTGTCTTACGAATCTCCTCAGGGTTTAAGCCTTATGGGCCAGTAAACGTACAGTGCTTTATTACAGACGAAGGCCCTCTTTTTACTGAGATCAATGCAAGGTTTGGCGGCGGTTACCCTTTGACCTACGCAGCCGGAGCTGACTTTCCGCGAATGATAATTGAGATGTTTCTCGGCCGTGACCCAGAATCTCAACTAGGGAACTATACAAGGGGCCTAGTAATGAGTCGCTATGATGAGGCTTTTTTTACATTGGCAGACGACCTACCCTTAGGAAAGCCTCTGGGAGTAGTCGAATAATGTCCGCAGTAAGCCATAGCCAGATTAGAGCAGTCCTATTTGACCTTGACGATACACTATATCCCGAAATCGCATTTGTGAAGAGTGGCTTTCGGGCGGTGAGCCATGCGTTTGAAACACCGGAATTCTCGGCAAGCTTTCTCTACTCACGCCTAGAATCGCTGTTTCTAGAGGATCGAAAGCATGTCTTTGACCATCTTGCATGCGAGATAGTGTCAGTAGTTAGGCACGGTGCCGGTACTAACGAAGATCTCGAATTAGAGATCAAGGGTCTTGCCGAGTCTATGCTCTGGTGCTACCGAAATCACGAGCCAACTATTACTTTACATGAGGACGCCCAAAGAACGGTAACCGTCCTTAAGCAGCGTGGGTATGCGGTTGGGATAATAACCGATGGCTTGCACGAAGTTCAAAAAAGGAAGGTGGCTGCGCTCAAGCTCAATGAGCTCGCAGACATAATAATCTACACTGATGAGCTGGGGCCTAATCGACAATACTGGAAGCCATCACCTAAAGCTTTTGTCCTTGCAGTCGAACGGCTACGATTAAGCCCCTGGGAGGTTTATTATGTCGGTGACAACCCGGAAAAAGACTTCGGTGGTCCACTTGCAATAGGAATGAATGCGGCATGGATACGAAGGGAGGCCGGGATTTATGGAAATCTCCGTCCAACCCAGGAACAAGCCATTCTAAAGATAGATTCGTTGACATGCTTATTGAAAATGCTTCTACCTGAGCCCGTAATATAGTACGAGTACGTTTCAATAGTCTTGACTAAATACTTGGTGGCCTGTGTTCGTCCAGACATTACTCCCATTGTTACTCAGGTAGGTAGGAAGCGGAAATGGAGGTCCTTCAATTGCCAAATGGCTTTCTACGCCGGGTGCCGCTGGCCCAGCCCGATATAACCGAAAGGGAAGTGGCGGCGGTCGGCGAGGTAGTTCGATCGGGAATACTTGCCTTGGGACCCAAGATGGTTGAATTTGAGGAAAAGGTTGTCGCCTATGTGGGCCGGAAATACGCGGTGGCGGTAAACAGCGGAACCAGCGGACTTCACCTTTTAGTTCGGGCCTATGGAATCGGCGAGGGGGACGAGGTCATTACCACCCCCTTTAGCTTTATTGCTTCCAGCAACTGTCTTTTGTATGAACGGGCGCGGCCGGTCTTTATTGATATTGAACCGGATACCGGTAATATTGATGCCCGGCGTATTGAAGAGGCGATTACAAACAAAACCAAAGCCATTCTACCGGTGGATGCCTTTGGTCAGCCCGCAAGGCTCGACCTGGTCCGGGAAATCGCCGACCGGTACGGGCTGGTAGTCATAGAGGACGCCTGCGAGGCGCTGGGGTCGGAGTACAAGAACCAAAAGGCCGGCAGTGGGGCTTTTTCTGATGCAGCCGTGTTTGCCTTTTACCCCAATAAGCAGATTACCACCGGGGAAGGCGGCATGATCGTTACCGATGATGAAAGGGTAGCCAAGCTTTGCCGGAGCCTTCGCAACCAGGGGCGGGCCGAATCAGGCCTGTGGCTTTCCCACCAGTATCTTGGTTACAACTATCGTTTAGATGAAATGTCAGCGGCCCTGGGGGTGGTCCAAATGGACCGGATCGAAGAGATCATCGAGATGAGGCAGCGGGTGGCGGAATTATATTTCCAGCGGCTGAGGTCTATCCCTGGGGTAAGGTTGCCTTATGTGGCACCAGAAGTCACCCGCATGAGCTGGTTTGTTTTTGTCATCCGGGTGGGGGTTGACGAGCCGGACCCGGGGCGGCAACGGTGGGTACGCGATACGGTGATGCAACGGCTTGAGGAGGCAGGGATTGGCTGCCGACCCTACTTCACGCCCATTCACCTCCAGCCTTTCTACCGAGAGCGATTCGGGTTTAAGGAAGGAGACTTTCCGCAGGCTGAGGCTTTTGGCCGCACCAGCATTGCTATTCCCTTTCATAACCGCCTGACTGAGGAAGAAATCGATTACGTTGGAGATGTGTTGGAGCAAGCCTTGGCTGAATTAGGATAGCCTATGACGTGGTTTTTATGCTGCAAGTCAGGCCTATATCGGAGTGAAAGTAAGCAGCGCTTAGCTGATTATGCAGGCGCTGCGGGTGATGCTGACCCCGGAATCCAGCCGGGGAAAAGAACCAAGATAAGTGGCAAACAGGCTTAGTTGCGCCGGCGCTGAGTTTTCTCCCAGTTCCAGGCGGTCTGGAGGATAAAGTCTAGATCGTCGTAGCGGGGCCGCCAGCCCAGTCATGGCAACGGTTGCAAAACTGTGCGAATTGGCGGATTGACCAACCGTGACTTTGCGCTCGCGAAACACAAGTAATCTGTCTAGCTGTTAAGGCTGGGTTTAAACATTGGTCCCCGAAAGTATACGTCTCATTTCCTGCAGGCTGGCTACCTTGATGCTCATCTTGTGGATGGATTTGAGGGTGGAAGTGGACTCGATCTGGTTCACCGCCTGGATGATGTCAGGCTCTACCTGGCCGAACCTTTCCTGCAGCACATCCAGTATGCTTCCCCGAAGGGCCTCGATCTTGCCTCTCTCGAATCCCTCTTGACGTCCCTCTTGACGTCCCTCTTGACGTCCCTCTTCACGCCCCTTCTCGATACCCTTTTGTAGCCCTTCGTTGTACCACTCCTGAACGAAGCTAGATTCCTTAATATACACGAGTATCTCCTCCCGAAAAACTTTCAATAAAGTCTCTCGATCAAAATACCTTTCGGCTATGGTCAAAGCTATTGACAAGCTATCGGCCCGGAGCTTAGGATTTTCCTCTTTAAGTACCAGCTCCTTGGTTTGCTCGAGGACACTCATATCCCTTTTATCGGTG
>JACIYF010000130.1 GCA_014360065.1 Clostridia bacterium
CCTGGGAGCCGATGACCGGATGCCTGGAGGCACTACCCCTGGGGACAGCCGTCAGGCCGCACCCCTACTAGTGAACGCCGGCGCCGATGTGATCGATCTTTCTGGTGGCCTCTGCGGCTACCTGACGCACGGCCCTGAGGGCTTCTTCCTGTACTTGGCCGAGGCCATAAAACCAGTGGCTAAGGCCCCGGTAATGGTGACCGGGGGCATCAAGACAGCAGCATTTGCCGACCGCATAATTCGCCAGGGTCTGGCCGACCTGGTGGGCATCGGTCGAGCCCTCCTCAAAGACCAAGAGTGGGCACAAAAGGCCTGGGAGGAACTAAACCAGGCTAGCAATGGAGAGCCGGAGTTACCCCGCTGACGGGATAACTCCGGCTCTTGATTAATGACCACCCACCACGATCTTCGGCACTTTAGGAGCTCGTAATATCGCCAGGGCTTTTTCTAAGTGCTCGCCAGCCAAACTCCTCAGCTTCTGGCACTGAGCCTCAGTAGCAGCACCATAGGCAGGCTGACGCGCCTCACGCCTCACCGTTTTCACTATCCGATCTTTATCTATGACCAATAGCACTCGACATTGATTGGGACAGAAATAACACCGAGCCTCTACTTCTTCCCAGTCATGCCCCGCCATGCCACTTGCTGTTACTCACCCCCACAATTGACTGCAAAGGGCCCAGTGCAGTTGAGCGCGGTTTCTGCCTTGTAGATCTTGCACATTACTCCCCTGAAGGGGTGATCACCAGCGTAGTCGCATACCTCATAATCGTCCGGGATTATGGCATTAATGTTGGTGTCCCAGACTCCGAAGAGGTACGGCTCTTCTTCCGGCTGTTCCGGAAAGTACCAGTAAGCCTCGGCATGAACTACCTGGGGATTGATGCCCTCTATGATGCGGGCTTTTTGGCGAACCCGCCCCAACGGTGTCTCAATGTAAACCATATCGCCGTTGGCAATCCCCAGCTGGCGAGCAGTCTCCGGGTGAATCTCTACCACCGGGTACTCATGCATCCACCTCAAAGTCTTAAGCTGGCGCAAGCTGGTGTGCCAGTAGGGCCGGATCCTGGAGCCGCTGATGAGGATGTACGGGTACTCTTTGGCCAGCTCGGGAGTGCGGTACGGGCTCTGGGGTGGATCCTGGTAACGCGGCAACGGATCATATCCTGCTGCCTTGATTAAGCTGGGTACCAGCTCTACCTTTCCCGAGGGAGTACCAAAGCCTATCTTCTCATAGCGCTGGTATTCTTCAGCCGGAACCAGCCAGTTCTCCTCACGCTCGGCTAGTTGGGCCAGAGTCATACCCGAGGGCTTGAGGAATAGGTCATACATCTTCTCCAGAGTTTCAGGCCATTGACCAGCTTGACCTACACGGTTACCCAGCTCCTTCCACAGGTAATAATCGTCGCGGCGCTCATAGAGCGGCTCCACTACCTGCTTCTGAGCTACAGCCACATTGGTAAGGCCCCAGAACAGCATCAAGTGCGGTCTCTCGAGGAAGTCAGCCGCCGGCAGCACGTAATCGCATAGGGCTAAACTTGGAGTCATGAAGAAGTCGATCCCCACCGACAGGTCAACAACTTTCATGGCCTCATAGCAGTTCTTGGCCCCGGCCAGGGTGGTCATGGGATTGCCGGTCTGAATAAACAGCGCCTTAACCGGATATGGGTCGCCGTATCGGATACCATCCCAAATGCCCCGAGAAGATGGGAAGAGCATATAATGGGAGCACCCATAACCGACGCCCCAGGCTTTCTTCACAGCATCATTGTAGCGCTTAAGCGACTCTACTGAGCAGATGGGAAACTTGTGCGCAGTTAGGCAGTCCCGTTTCCGCTCGGGGTTGGTAACAATCCCGTCCCACACGATGCCGTTGTACCAGTCAACGCCATTGAATGGTCCGGTCAGGGGGTTTCCGCCTTCGCGGTCGATATTTCCGGTAATAGCCCGCAAGACCGCCTGGGCATGTACCGCTACTTGGCCAGCTCCGTTGCCAAGGTGGCAGGTTGCCAAACCCCAGACTAGGCAGGTGGGACCGTCGCCGTACATCCTGGCCGCCTGAATGATTTTTTCCTTGGGTACCCAGGTTATCTCGGCTACTTTTTCTGGTGGATATTCCTTAGCCCGCTCTTTGATTTCATCAAAGCCGAGACACCAGCGCTCTACGAACTCTTTATCATAGAGCCCCTCTTCAATAATGACATTCAGCATTCCCCAGGCAAGAGCTCCATCTGTCCCCGGCCGCACTTGAATCCAAAGGTCGGCGTAGGAAGCGGTCTCGGTCAGGCGAGGATCGATAACCACCATCTTGGCCCCCTGCCGCTGGGCCTCGCGGATGACGTTCCACTTGGTCATCCAGCTGTGAGCCGGGTTGGCACCCCAAACCACGATGGTCTTGGTGGCCCCTGGCTTAGGCGCACAGCCTAGAGTATCCCACCCGTACATGGCCACCTCCATGAGATTGTTGGCTTCGCCGCAATTCTTGCCCTGATTGAAGATGTTGGGTGAGCCCCAAAGGTTAAAGAAGCGCCAGCAAGCCCAGTCGGCAGGTCCGTGGACGGTACCGCCGATCTTGGCAATGGCCTCGGGACCATACTCTTTGCGTATGGCCAGCAGCTTGTCTGCAATCTCGTCCATGGCCTGGTCCCAGGTTATGCGCTGCCATTTGGCTTCACCCCGCTTGCCAGCCCGCTTTAGGGGATAGTTGAGCCGTTGAGGATGATAATGAAATTCTGGGATGGCAGCCACCCTCTCGCAGGTATACCCTCCGCCTACTAAAGCGCTCGGATCGCCCTCGGCCCTTATGACCTTGCCGTCCTCAAGGTAGACCAGCAGCCCGCACTGTTGCCAACACATGTAGCAGGTATTTCTTTTTACTTCCACGCTTTTGGCACCCTCCTCCAGAATTAGTATTAGTATCGTTCAGCAGCGCTTACGTTGGCCCGCTTTCCCGGGCATCACCACCTCCGCCTCCGACTCCAATTCACTACAAATTCCTACCACCCAATTCGATTTTCAGCCCTCAACTGTAGCAAAAACCGTACCAAAGGAGGTGAGGGCCATAGTTATACTAGTCCGCCGTGACTAGTCGTGCAGGGATAGATTTAGCAGGAGCTATGATTTCCCAGACTGGGACAGAACTATGGCCTAAGAACCAAGTTATTAGGAAGCCACTTCGATCTTCCCAGGTTGGGACAGATCTTTTTTGTAAAATCCTTCACATTGCTATCCTTAAAGCAGGAAAGCCCTCCTAACTTAAAGAAATTTTTTATTGCGCGAATTACGTTCCCCGCTGGGGAGGCGAGCCGGGTCATGAAGAGGAATTCCTGTGATCAAAAACAACTGTGGTCGAGTCGAGTTACCAATTATAATTACGATTGCTATCGAGTGCGGCTGAAAAAGGCTTGGGAGTTGTTTATCACTGAGGGCAGAGTTCTTGATGAAGTAGTTAGACCCGTTATCGCTACCTCTTGGCAGCGCTGTGCCAAACTCGGAGTGGATCCCAAAAGCCGCAGGTTGGGGATCAACGTCCCCCCGGACGATTTGGCCCACCGCCTAGCGAGAAATGCCAGCCTCATATCCGCCGCTAGACCTTATCTTCATAGCTTATATGCCTTAGTTTCTGGATCTGGTTTCATTATTTTTATTACCGATCAAGATGGGGTCATCCTGGAGCTGCTTGGGGATCCAGACGTTTTGCCCAAGTACAAGGCCATGAATCTAGTAGTAGGAGCCATGTGGAGCGAAAAGGCCTCTGGCACTAATGCCGTAGGGACGGCTTTGGTAACCGGTATCCCCCTTCAGATCGTGGGACCAGAGCATTACTGTGCACTTATCCACCAAAACACCTGTTCCGCAGCCCCGATCTTTGATCCTGCCGACCAGCTAATCGGCGTCATCAACATGACCGCTCGCAACTCGCTGGTCCACCCACACACCTTGGGCATGGTGGTAGCTGCAGCTCAGGCAATATCCAACGAACTGCAGATAAGAGAATCGGTTCGCAATCTAACCGTTACGAGCCAAATCCTCAGCGCCACAATGGAAAGCATACCAGTAGGCGTTTTGGCCATCGATTCATGCGGAAATATCACTCATATGAACCAAGAGGCAGGAAAAATCTTGTCGCTAGATCCTAAGGCCACACTCGGCCATCCGGTGAAGCGGTATTTTAATTGTGAACCTTCCCTGCTTAGCGTCCTCCACCATAACGACACCATCAGCGACATGGAAGTCGCCTTGGATACCCCTCGCGGTCCCATCCATTGTACAGTAAGCGCCCGGCCAGTTTTCGATGATAGGGGCACGGGGGTCGGGGTTGTAGCTACCTTGACCCAAATCGGCCGGGTTAAGAAACTGGCGAATCAAATAATGGGAACAGAAGCCCGTTTCACTTTTGAGTCGTTGATAGGTGTCAGCAAATCGCTTCGAAAGTGCATCGCCATAGCCCAAACAGCCGCGCAAACTGACTCCACCGTTCTGCTGTTGGGAGAGAGCGGCACAGGAAAGGAGCTCTTCGCTCAGGCTATCCACAATAAGAGCAACAAGCGAGGTCCATTTGTGGCCGTAAACTGCGCTGGTATACCTAGGACCTTGGTGGAGAGCGAGCTTTTTGGTTACGAGCGGGGAGCTTTTACTGGAGCGGAGCGCAGTGGCAAGCCTGGAAAATTCGAGCTTGCCAATGGAGGTACTCTCTTCTTAGACGAGGTTGCCGATCTTCCTTTGGAAGTACAGCCAGTGCTTCTTAGGGCAATTGAGGAGAAGGCAATCACACGCATTGGTGGTAAGCGGGCCATCTCAGTAGATGTTCGTATTATTGCTGCTACCAACCGCGACCTTCAGGCCCAAGTCCGTAAGGGAGCTTTCCGGGCGGACCTGTTTTACCGCCTCAATGTCATAGTTGTCCGTATACCCCCACTACGGGATCGCAAAGAGGACATCCCGGCCTTGATCGAGCATTTTATGGCCGAAATGGCAAAAAAGTTTCAGAAGAACGTCCGCGGCATAACCCCGTCGGCTTTAAAGAAGCTCCAACAATACGACTGGCCAGGCAACGTGAGAGAACTAGAGCATATGGTAGAAAGAGCAGTAGCGCTGACCACCCACGAAATCCTTGATGAACAAGACTTTCCGGACCTCGCAGCCGACAGAGACATACCTTTAACCTCCGATCCTGTGGTTTCAGCCTCTTCAACTCGGCTCCGCGAAGTGGAAAAGGAAGCCATCCTCGAGGCCCTTAGGGTTACTAATTTCAACGTTCGGAAGGCCAGCCACTTGCTAGGTATAGGCAAAAGCACCTTGTATCGTCGGCTTAAACAATATAACCTTTAATCTATCCTGTTAACGTTAGCTATCTAAGCCTTTACATTTCTCAGTTCCAACACCCGTTGGATTTCAACTGCGTAGTCCTGGTATTTCTCTACGGTGGTCTCAAGCAGTAGCGGTAGCGAGCCTAGGAAGGGGTGATTGACAATGGCGCTGATGCCGCCATCCCCGAGCTCGCCTTGACCAATGCAGGCATGGCGGTCGCGGTGGCTGGCCAAGGGCGCCTGGGAATCGTTTAGGTGCATAGCTTTAACCCGGTCAAGGCCAAATAGCCTTTCCAGCCGCTCCACCAGCTGACCACAACCATCTGGTGTCCTAAGGTCCCAACCGGCAGCAAAGAGATGAGCAGAGTCCAGGCAGATGCCTACCTCTGGCGGCCAGTCCAAAAGGTCTAAAATCCGAGCCAAATCCTCCAGGCTGCCGATTTCTTTCCCCTGGCCGGCCATGGCTTCCAAAAGAAAAGTCGGAAGTTGCTTCTGTTGGTCCGGCCTTTCCTCCCAGACTCCTTTGGCTTGATCCAGCCCCTCCCTGACCAAGGAAGCAATCCTTTCCCTGGCCGCCTCCGGGTCGCCATCATGCCGTCCCGGATGGGACACCACCAGCTCCCCACCTATTTCTCCCACTCGAACTACATCTTCGGCCAAAACCATCAGGGCAAAATCCCGGAGCTTGCCGGGGGCCGCTCCTAGATTAACGGTGTAAGGTAGGTGCCCCACCACCGGCGCCACGTCCAGCTGGGACCGCTCTCTATCCCAAATCTCAATCTCTGCCCCGCCAATCTGCCTGGCCGCACCACCCCGGGGGTTGCGGGTAAAAAACTGAAAAGTGTTGGCGCCGATACTTTTAGCCATGCGCAATGCATCGCTAAGGCTCTTAGCGATGGAGATGTGGGCACCGATACGAAACCCTTGGGGAGGAACGCTGGCCTTAGCCTCTTCACCTGCTGACCTAGTTCTTGCCACCATTTTGGCCTCCTCCGACAATAACTTACTTCCAGCTTGGGGGCTTCTTGCCGTTCGAACGCCCTTGGCCATTTTCATCCTCCGTGGTACTCCAAGCCGCAGCATGGGGGACTCCCTCGAAAATATTTACCTATCGCCGCGCTTGACTGGCGTTTGATCTGGGCACGGGTACTGCCCGCCCCAGGGTAAGAAAATAGAGATAAGCGT
>JACIYF010000131.1 GCA_014360065.1 Clostridia bacterium
GCGCTCCGGCCACCAAGCTTAGCGGGCACATCCCTTACCTTGGCCGGAGAGCCGTCAGGCAAGCGGGGGGGGAGGGGAAAAGCCTGAAGAGGCGAATGCACAGAGGCGAGTGCA
Organism: Clostridia bacterium; assembly: GCA_014360065.1. NCBI lineage: Bacteria > Bacillati > Bacillota > Clostridia > Clostridia bacterium. The sequence goes on from JACIYF010000131.1 coordinate 115, forward strand.
CAGAGAAAGGAAGAGAAGATGAATTATCACACCCAGTCCGATGTCAATCTGGATGGCATCCGCAATACCACCAGCCGTGGCAATGGCAACGGCGCCAACTTGGACCAGGGCCAGAACCGCTTAAAGGTGCTGTTCGTGTCGCCGGAAGTCTCTCCTTTAGCCAAGACCGGCGGTCTAGCTGATGTTTCCGGATCGCTACCCAAGGCTCTGGCCCGCCTGGGAGCCGATGTCCGCATCTGCATGCCCCGCTACAAGCAAATTGAAAAGGCTCAGTACGTCACCGATCTGGCCGTGGACATGGACGGCCATTTCGAAACCGCCGTCATCCGTCAAACCCAGCTGCCGGTACTGCCCCATGCTGGCGCTAACCAACCCAACCATAGGGCCGTACCAGTTTACTTGGTGGACAATTACCGCTTCTTTTACCGGGATGGTCTATACGGGTTCCCCGATGAAGGCGAGCGCTACGACTTCTTTTGTAAGGCCACCTTATCCATGTTGCCCCGCATCAACTTTAAGCCCGACGTCATTCATACCAACGATTGGCAGTCCGCCTTGATCCCCCTATACCTGCGGGTCAAACACCAGGATGAGCCCTTTTACCAGGACATAGCCACCGTATTTACTATCCATAACCTCCAATACCAGGGACATTTCCCTAAAGAAATACTTAGGCTTTTGGGGTTGAGCGACGCTTTCTTCACCCCCGACCAGTTGGAATTTTATGGGCGGGTAAACTTTATGAAGGCCGGCATCATTTGGGCGGATGTGGTCAATACCGTGAGCCCTAAGTATGCCTTAGAGATTCAGACCGCCGACTTCGGCGAGGGATTAGATGGCTTGTTGCGCAAGCGGGGCAAGCACCTTTACGGTATCTTAAACGGGATTGATTTCCATGAATTTGACCCCGCCACCGATCCCCGCATCATCCAAAACTACAGTTGGGAAGATCCCGACAAAAAGGTCGTCAATAAAAACGCCCTGCAAGAGGAGATGGGCCTCCCGGTGAAAAACGTGCCGGTAGTAAGCATAATCTCGCGACTGGCCAATCAAAAGGGATTGGACCTGGTGGCTGGCATCATCAATCGCCTCATACAAGCCGGAGCCCAGTTTGTGCTGCTGGGAACCGGCGAGGACTACTACCAGCGCCTATTTACGCAGCTTCAGCTCCAGCATCGGGAATCAGTAGCGGTACACATCGGCTTTGATGCCAATTTGGCCCAGCGCATCTATGCCGGCGCCGATATTTTCCTTATGCCATCCCGCTTTGAGCCCTGCGGGTTAAGCCAGATGATCAGCATGCGCTATGGCACCATCCCGGTGGTGCGGGCCACCGGAGGCCTGGAGGACACGGTAATCGATGTTAGCCTCAATCCCAAAGCTGGAAATGGCTTTACCTTCCGGGAGTACTCGGCCAACGCCCTGTGGGAGGCTCTGGATCGAGCTTTGCACATGTACCGCCAGCAACCCGACCAGTGGCGCCAGCTGATGGTCCGGGCTATGCAGGCCAACTACTCCTGGGAGAAGTCGGCTGCCCGCTACCTGGACCTTTACCGCCACGCCATCAGTGACCGCCGCCTGACCGCCGAGCGAGTAGGGTGAGTCTCGGGAAGATGCTGGTCCAGGCCGCAGAAAGCGGCTCCGGCGGCTGGACGCGTGCACTCCGTGCCCCAGACTCCTAGAAATGATGGGGTTAATCCATCTATTCGCCTGTGGCGGTGGTTACTAAAGGTATTTGATCTAAGCGAAAACTCCCCCCATTACAAACCTCAACTATTTCGGGATCCCGGGTAACAATTTCGCCTCCGGTTTCATTGGCCAGCGCCAGGGCAAAGGCATCGGCATAAGAGGCAGCATCTTTACCATTACCGCTCTTGATGAGACGGTAAAAGATTTCGCCAACATTAATGGCTGATATATGGATTTCAAGTGCCCCTTTTTCAGCTTCTTCCATCAAATAGTCGATGTAGGTGGAACCGGGCTCCTCTTGCATCCAACATAATACTGCGTAGGCGTCAAATACTTTGATCATCCCGGGCCACCTCTTGCCTATGTTCCTCTAAATGTTCCTCTAAGACTTGCCTTCCTCGGAGCGCACCCTTCCAACGGTGCCAACTAGCTCCGCTTTCTTGATGAACAGGTTCTAGGACTATCTTGCTGCCCGTCAACTCCACTTTCAACTCTGTCCCGCGCTTTAGCGAAAGACGCTCTCTGATATCTCTGGGAAGCACCAACTGTCCTTTGGAGGACAAGCGGACAATTTCCATAATGAAACGCCCCCTTTCTTACTCACATTGTAAGACACTACGATTAAAGAGGCAATGGCAATTTCACCAGCTGGCGGTGTTGGCGGATGAAGGCCAGAAATGCTTCTTCGGGGCGGCTACGCTGGTGGTGGCGGCGGTAGATGAGGTAGAGATCTCGCTCCAAGGAAACGCCCTCCAGCGCAAAAACCAGCAGCCGCCGCCGGTGGGCCCGGTGGCTTACCGCCCACTCCGACACCACCGAAACCCCTAGGCCCGCTTCCACCGCTTGCACCACCGCCTCGGTGCTGCCCATCTCGTGAATCACCTTGAGCTTTTCGGGAGGAATGCCGGCTTGAGCCAGCCTTTCCTCTACCACCGCCCGAGTGGCCGAACCCTTCTCCCTCCAGACCAAGGGCTGAGCCACTAGGTCATCCACCCTGATCCAACCTTCCAGGTGCACCCCGGGCAAGTCGCGGGCCTCCCCTGGGCTGGCCTCGGTGTCTGCCGCCGAGTTTCGCCGAGCCACACCGGCCCGGAAATCCGCCCAGCCAGGACGAGGTGGGCCAGGCAGACTGGCCAGTCCCCGGGGAGCTGTAGATCCCTTCCTCCAAGGGTGATCAGCGGGGGCTATGACCACCAAGCGATCCGGCGCCAGCTTGGTCATCCCTATGGCCGGATGGCGGATGCGCGCTCCCACCGCCCCTAGGTGGATTTGGTCGGCCAAGAGCTTATCAACCACCTGGGCAGTATCGCCGATGCCAAGGCTTATTTGTACTTGCGGATACCGGCGGAGAAAGGCAGCAATGCACTGAGGGAGGATATACTGGCCCGGGATGGTACTGGCTTCAAGCCTTAGATTTCCTTGGACTACCCGAGACTGGGCCAAGATCTCGCTTCGGGCTTCTTCCAAAAGGCGCAAGATCTGCTCCGCATACTGCTTGAGCTTTTCCCCTTCGGCAGTAAGCACAAGCTCCCGCCCGCGCCGCAGCACCAGGTTGACCCCCAGATCCTCCTCCAGAGCCTGCAGCTGCTTGCTTACGGCTGGTTGGGTCAAATGTAGGCGAGCTGCAGCTTGAGATAGGCTGCGGGCTTCGGTTATTTCTAGGAAAGTACGCAAATGGGCCAGATTCATACTCAGGCTCCTCCAGATCAATCCATTTATTTCCCGATTCGCAAGGTACCAATCCCAGCTGAGGTGAGCGTCGCCTTAAAATATAACCAATCGTTATATGTATCCTAGTATATCGATCACCGTTTCCTCCACCATCGGCTTTTTCTCCAAAAACCGCTGCTATTGCTTTTCACCAACACGAACTTGGGCCCCAAGCTTCCTTTTCCTAGCCAGGAATGCCTTATAGACTGGCCATTATTATAACATTGTTTTATATGGATAATAACAGGAATTCATAAAAGCGGTCAGAACCATTAATTTGGTATGGGGCTATGGCCGCGCCCGAACCGCCAGTGGCCCAAGCCAAAGGCTCAGCTAAAAGACAAGGGAGGTTGATATGGTGAGTAAGCTTTCTCCTCGCTACCGCATGATCATTGCCGGACTTATTTTTGGGGCAGTTGCAGCCCTGATGAGCACCCTGGGCAATCCTCCCAATATGGGAGTCTGTATCGCCTGCTTTTATCGCGATATTACTGGAGCCCTGGGGCTACATCGGGCTGCCATAGTCCAGTACCTGCGGCCCGAGATCATGGGCATTGCGTTGGGCGCCTTTATCGCCGCCTTAGCCTTTGGCGAATTCCGCTCCCGAGGTGGGTCGGCGCCTCTGGTTCGGTTCCTCCTGGGCGCCTTTTTTATGATCGGAGCCTTGGTATTCCTAGGCTGTCCGGTGCGAGCGGTGCTGCGCCTGGCCGGAGGTGACTTAAATGCCATCGCCGGCCTAGCCGGGGTAGTGGTGGGCGCCCTAGCCGGGATCTTCTTTTTGCGCCAGGGCTTCAACCTGGGCCGGAGCCACCCCGCCTATGCCGCAGCCGGATGGATCGGGCCCATTATTATGCTAGGGCTTCTGCTCTTAGCCATAGTCAAGCCCAAGTTCATATTTTCCAGTCAGGAAGGTCCGGGGGCGGCCCACGCTCTGCTGGTCATATCCTTGGTGGCCGGCCTAGTTATCGGTTTTCTGGCCCAGAGGACCAGGATGTGCTTCGTGGGCGGCTGGCGTGACTTGTTTTTGGTGAAAGATACATACTTATTCAGCGGCATCGCCGCCTTCTTCGTAGGGGCCTTGATAGTCAACGCCGCCACCGGCGCCATCCATGTGGGCTTTGCCAATCAGCCCATTGCCCATACCAATACCCTGTGGAACTTCCTGGGCATGGTGCTGGCCGGCCTCACCGCCACCCTTCTGGGTGGCTGTCCTTTGCGCCAAACCGTACTGGCATCGGAGGGAGATGCGGACGCGGCTATTACCATCGCCGGCATGATGGCCGGGGCGGCTTTTGCCCACAACTGGCTCTTAGCTTCTAGCGCCAAAGGGGTGGGGGAGTTTGGACCTATTGCCGTAGTCATCGGCCTGGTCGTCGCCGGCGCCATCGGCTTTTCGATGCGGGAGGCAGCCTGATGAAGTGGTCGATCAGAAAAACCAGGGCAAAGAAGGAGAAGCGTCAGGAATTGCCTGGGGGCGGTGTCGATGGCCTCACCGGCCTAGTAATCTTCGGCAGTGTGGCTGAAGCCATCGAAGCCGAAAAAGTGCTTAAGCAGGCAGGCTACTCCTGCAAGTTGGTAGCCCCACCACCGGAGCTGCGTAAAGGCTGCGACTTGGCGGTGGCTATTAATCTAAACGAGCAGCCCAGCATCGCCCGGCTGCTCAAATCCAAGGTGCCATTTGTAGACATCGTTCCTTGGAGCGGAGGAAGGGGACTCGTATCCTTGCCTAAGGTAACCGATTACGGGGAATATACCATGGTCAAAGTAGGCAACATGAAGCTTACCTTCCACCGGAGCACCGGGATCATCGTCAATACCTCCGGCGGCGGCTGCCCGGATATTCCTTATCTCCACCTGCAGCTGGTAGGACGGAGGCTGGACCAGGCTCCGCGCCCCGAGGACATCGGGTTCACCTTGTGCGCCTTGATGCTGGATCGGGCTTGGGAAGAAGCCAAAACCCATTGGAAGGGAGGGCACTAGATGCTCCTTATTGTTGGCACTGTGCCCTTGCCCGACCTTCCATTGATCACAGGCCCGGTAGCCGCTGACGGCCAATCATTAGTGATCGACGGCCATGCCTTGCCCTGCACCCAGGGAACCACCGCCATGGTCAACGCTGCCTTGGTCACCAGTAAGCATCTGGGGTTGGAGGCCCCTCAGGTGCTCTTGGCCGGCGACATCGGTTCCGGCCAGGGAAGCAGGCAGATCTACCGCTATCTCATCGAGAATCTGGGTCGCCTAGCCCCGCAGGTCTTAGCTTTGCATTACTGCTTGCCAGACATCCAATTAATGCGAGAGCTAATCGACACCATTGATCGCTTGTCCGCCCGGCCCACCCTGGTCGCCGACGCCGGCGCCATGTATGCGGCCAAGGCGGCCGGATTGGCTTTTCGTTTTGATGTGTTGACCCCCGATGCTACCGAGATGGCTTTTTTGGCCGATCCTGAGGCGGTCCACCCGGCTTATATCAACCAGCATCTCTTCGACACCGACATCGGCCAAGTTCCCCAATTGATTGACCAGGCCTACCGGCAAAAGGGAGCCGCCCGGGTTCTCCTGGTCAAGGGGGCAATAGATCATATTGCCAAAGACGGGCAGATCCTGGCCAGCATCGGTGAGCCCAACCTGCCAGTGCTGGAATGTATAGGCGGGACCGGCGATACCATAACCGGAATGGTAGCAGCCCTGGTACACGGCGAGTTGGCGCCGGAAGCGGCTGCTCGGCTTGCGGCTCGGGCCAACCGGGCAGCCGGCCAGCGGGCCCGGCCCACCCCGGCCACCAGGATTGATCGGATAATCGAGGAGATACCCGGTGCCCTGGCCCAATGCTTGCCAACAATTGGCTCCGCACAGGGACTA
>JACIYF010000132.1 GCA_014360065.1 Clostridia bacterium
GATGGAATGTTATCAGGCCTACGCTGACTATGAGGATATGATGCGGCTGACCGAATATATGGTAGCCTACATAGCCCAGGAGGCGCTGGGCACTACCGCAGTCACTTATCAGGGGACAGTGATTAACCTTGATCCACCTTGGCCTCGGTTGACTATGCTAGAGGCAATCAAACAGTATACCGGGGTGGATTTTGGTGTGCTACGGGAATCTGCGGATGCTCGGGCAGCAGCCCAGAACCTGGGGGTGGAAATCCATCCCAGCTGGACTTGGGGCAAGATAGTGAATGAGGTGTTTGAGGAGAAGGTTGAGCCCCATTTGGTGCAGCCGGTTTTTATCAAGGATTATCCGCTGGAGATATCACCTTTGGCCAAAAAGAAGGCTGAAGATCCTAGGTTGACCTACCGGTTTGAGGCATTTATAGCTGCTAGGGAGACTGCCAATGCCTTTAGTGAACTCAACGATCCTTTGGATCAAAGAGAGAGATTCCTCGCTCAGGAGCGAGAGCGGCTAGCCGGAGATGATGAGGCTCATCGCTTGGACGAGGATTTCTTGCAGGCCCTCGAGTACGGGATGCCGCCGGCAGGGGGTTTAGGAATTGGCGTCGACAGGCTGGTGATGATCCTCACCGATTCTCCTTCCATCCGGGATGTGATCTTGTTTCCCACCTTAAGGCCGCGGGAGGAAGGAGAGTAATCAAACCGGGACCTCCTGGCTTTGCCGACATATATTGTTTAGTAGCCGGCCATGCCGGCGAATGGGTTGACCAGGAGGGATGTTTGTGCCCAGCGTTTACCTTTCTCCTTCCATCCAGCAGGCTAACTTGGGGGTTGGCGATTATGGCAACGAAGAGTACCGAATGAATATCATTGCTGATTTTATGGTGCCCCGCTTGCAAGCGCACGGACTCACCGTTTTTCGTAACCGTCCTTCCATGACTCTAGCGCAGGTAATAGCCGATTCCAACCAGAAGCGCGCCGACATTCACCTAGCTATTCACTCCAATGCCGCTTCTTCTCCCCAGGCTCAAGGGACTGAGGTCTGGTACTTTCCAGGAAGCGCACGTGGGAAAAAGCTTGCGGATGCCCTCTATCGGGAAATTGCGCCGCTCTCGCCCGGCCGAGATCGGGGGATCAAAGGCAGTTCTTCTTTAGCTGAACTTCGGAAAACCAGAGCTCCGGCCGCCATTGTTGAACTAGGCTTCCACACTAACCCCGAAGATGCTAAGTGGATTATGGAGCAGCCCCAGGCCATTGCTGAAGCCTTGGTGCGGGGGTTGGTTAGTTACTTTGGTCTGCCGTACCTGGCCCCTTCAGCGTCTCACCCCCAGCCGCCCCAAACTCCTGAGCCATCTCCAGAGCTAGGGCCATCCCCACAGCCATCCCAGCCGGAGCCGTCCCAACCGGTTGGGGGTCCCATATCTGCCAATAGTAGAGGTAGCCTAAGCATCAACTACATCGTGTTGCCATTGAATGGACCTATGCCCAACCAGCCGGGTGGTCTTTGGTATGGTGACGGTTACGAAGGGGAGGGCCTGTACGTTCACTTTCGGGACGGTTGGCATAAGATTAAAACCTAGGGGTAAGCTGGCGGATATGGTATAATCAGCCTAGGTGAGAAGATTGAGCGTCCACTCTCTTCGGGTGATGGGTATCGATCCGGGACTAGCCCACACTGGTTATGCGGTACTGGAGTTGCGCGACCGAAAGCCAGTGCTGGTCGAAGGTGGCATAATCCACACTGCTGCTCGGGACAGCATGGCTCACCGTCTTCAGGAGATTTATCGCGGGTTAATGGAAGCTATGGAGGAGTTTCGGCCGCACCGGGTAGCGATTGAGGCTGCCTTTGCTAATAGCCTGACCCCCAAAGCAGCGTTGTTGGTGGGACAAGTCCGGGCTATTTGCCTCTTGGCGGCTGCTCAAAAGTGCGTTCAACCTGATACCTATAGTCCGACCGAAGTGAAAAAGGCTTTAACCGGACGCGGCCGGGCCAGTAAGGCCCAAGTGCAGGGAATGGTGCGAGCAGCTCTCAATTGGCCGGAAGTGATTAAGCCCGACCACGTAGCTGATGCTTGCGCCCTGGCCCTTTGCTATCTTCAAAGGCAAAGAGATTTGGAGATAGGGTTATGATAGCTCGCATTTATGGACAGATTGAGGAGTTTATTCCCCGGGGGATTCTAGTCCGGGTAGGCGGCTTAGTATACGAGGTGCTTTTGGCTGCTTACCAGCGCCAACAGCTTCTCCAGTATTCCTTAGGGCAGGAGATTAAGCTCCATACTCTGGAATTCCTGGAGGGAGGCATGGCCGGAGCGCCGCTTAGGCCGGTAATAATTGGTTTCTTAAGTGAACAGGAGCTAGAGTTTTTTAAACTCTTGACTACAGTTAAGAATATGGGCCCAGCCCGGGCTTTGGAGGCGTTGACTTTGCCGGTGCCGGTAGTAGCTCGAGCTATTGAAGATAACGATATCAAGGTGCTAACCTCGCTAAGAAATGTGGGTGAAAAGGGTGCGAGGCAGATAGTGGCGGAATTGGCAGGCAAAGTTGCTGCCTTTGCTGCAGCTGCGTCTCCGAACGCAGACGGGGTGGATGTTAGCAAACCGGAGTCGCAGACGTCGACCGTAAGCGGGGAAGTGGTGGCTGAAGCTCAGGAAATTCTCGCTCGCTTGGGTTATTCGGCTACAGAAGCGAAAGGGATGATACAGAGAGCTCTAGCCAGCAATATTGGCTTTCGTTCGGCTGAAGAAATTATTGAGCACATTTACCGAAAGCCTAGCTAGGAGCTAAGCGTGGGGGGAAAAAGGTGCCACGGGAGCGGTTGGTAGACGGGCATCTGGCCCAAGAAGATACGGGCGAAGTAAGCTTGCGCCCCAGCAGCCTAAAGGAGTACATAGGCCAGCAGGAGTTGAAGCGACGGCTGGAGATTTCCCTTATGGCTGCTAAGGAGCGCGGCGAATCCCTTGACCATGTTTTGCTCTATGGCCCTCCCGGCTTGGGGAAGACTACTTTGGCCCACATAATCAGCCGCGAGATGCATACTAACATTATTTGCACCTCTGGTCCGGCTATCGAGAGGAGCGGGGATTTGTTGGGCATTCTCACCAACCTCGACGCGGGAGATATCCTTTTTATCGATGAGATTCACCGCTTGCCCCGGCCGGTGGAGGAATTCCTTTATCCGGCCATGGAGGATTTCCGGGTAGATTTTGTCATCGATAAGGGGGCATTTGCCAAAACCATCAAAATCAACCTCAAGCCTTTTACTTTGGTTGGAGCCACCACTCGGGCTGGCCTAATTTCGGCACCGCTAAGGGAACGTTTTGGCATTCTTCACCATTTGGACTTCTATCCGCCCAACGAATTAGAAATGATCGTAAACCGTTCTGCTCGCATCCTCGGGGTGGAGATCGAGAGGGAAGCAGCTGCCCGCATCGCATACTGTTCTCGGGGCACGCCCCGAATTGCCAATCGCCTTTTAAAACGGGTACGAGACTATGCTCAAGTTAAAGGGGACGGCCGGATAACCGCTGCCTTAGCTGCTGAAGCCTTGCAACTGGAAGGGATAGATGATCGGGGACTAGATGAGTTTGACCGGCGGCTCTTACGGACCATAATTGAAATCTATCAGGGGGGGCCAGTGGGAATTGAAGCCCTGGCGGCTACCCTCAACGAAGAAGTTGATATGCTTCGGGACATGGTAGAGCCTTTTTTGTTAAAAGCTGGCTTCTTGACGCGGACACCCAGTGGGCGGCGAGCTACGGAGATGGCCATTCAGCACTTAGGTTACGGTAGCGGTATCAAGCCCGCCCAACAGACCATTTGGTCCTAGTTTCCATGATTAAATTTGGAAGAAAGCTTACCATTTTCGGAGGAACGAAATCATAATACCGTCTTTTCCGGTTAATATGCCTTTAGGCGGGAAAAAATAGGGGTAAGAAGAGTTTGATTTCCCCAGGCTTATTGATCAAAATAAGGTCAAAGAAAGTCAAAAGGTAAGTTAAGGTCAGATATGGTGATTGAGGGGGGATTATATGGCCAGTCTGGCAGATCGGATTGAGCGCTACTTGAAAGAGCGGCTGGCGGAAAGCGAACAGGGGATAATTGAAATCCAGAGGCATTGCTTGGCCGACACCTTTGCTTGCGTCCCCTCCCAAATCAACTATGTGTTGGCTACCCGTTTTAGCCCCAAGCAGGGCTATTTGGTGGAGAGCCGTCGCGGCGGCGGGGGTTACGTGCGCATAGTTAGAATTCCCTTGGAGGGGGAGCGGGAGCTACGGCAGCTTATCGACCAAAGCTTGGGTCGAATGGTTTCGCAACAGGCGGGAGAAGGACTAATTGAAAGGTTGTGGGAAGAAGGCTTTCTCAGCCAAAGGGAACGGCTGCTGATGCGAGCAGTTATCAGGGCCGAAAGTTTGCCCCTACCCTTGCCGGAGCGAGACCTGGTGCGCGCCAGTATCCTTCGTTCCATGCTCTTAACTTTGTTGCGGGAGGATTTTTAGGATAAAAGTTTTGGGAAGGCGGGGTTGTTATGTTGTGTCAAGAGTGTGGTAAGCGCCCGGCTACGGTGCATATCACTCGGATCGTGAATGGCAAGCAATCGGACTTGGACCTCTGCGAAGAATGTGCCCGCCAGTACCAGCAGGAACTGGGCATCAAGTTTTGGCCCAATTTTTCTGTACCCCAGTTCTTGGCCAGCCTGTTGAGCCCAGATGTAAGTTGGGAAGGCAGTTCGGGAGCTGGGCACACAAAAACTGAGCGGCAATTAAGGTGCCAAGAATGCGGCCTGACTTATGAACAATTCCAGAAAACTGGGAGGCTAGGTTGTAGTAAGTGTTACCAATATTTCGGCGAGCAGCTACGCTCTCTGGTACGCCGCATTCATGGGCATACTCGCCATACCGGCAAGGTTCCAGCTCGAGGCGCTGATACCATCAAGGTCAAAAAGGATTTGGAGCGGCTCCGAGCTCTTTTGGCGGAACTGGTGGAGAAAGAAGAATTCGAAAGAGCTGCCCAAGTGCGAGATCAGATCCGGGCCTTGGAAGGGCGCCTTTAGGCCTTTAGGGGGTGAGGTTGTGGTTAGCGTTCACAGCAAATGGCTCGAGGGTTCAGGTCCCCATGCTGATATTGCCATTTCCAGCCGGGTACGTTTAGCTCGAAATCTGAGCGGATACCCTTTCCCCAGTTTGCTGTCAGGGCCAGGGGCGGCCCAGGTGGTAGACTCGATAGGGAAAGCCATACGCAGTCCAGGTGTGGTTAAAGCTGCCGGTATTCTGCATCTGGTGGAAATGGCCGATTTGCCTTTAATTGATCGGCAGGCGTTGGTGGAGAAACACCTAATCAGCCCCCAGCACGCTGCTGCTGATAGTAGGCACCAAGCGGTAGCCCTGCGGGACGATGAATCGGTCAGCATTATGATCAATGAGGAAGATCATATTCGCCTGCAGTGCTTGCTGCCAGCTTTGCAGTTGCACGAAGCTTGGCGAGCAGCTACGGCCATCGATGATGCTTTGGAAAAGGAGCTAAACTTTGCCTTTGATGAAAACTATGGCTATCTTACCGCTTGCCCCACCAACGTAGGCACAGGGCTAAGAGCATCAGTTATGGTGCACCTTCCAGCCTTGGTGATGACCAAAAAAGCCGATCCGGTATTGGGGGCTTTGACTCAGGTAGGATTAACGGTGCGGGGCCTATATGGTGAAGGCAGCCAGGCCACCGGTAACCTGTTCCAAATATCTAACCAGGTTACGTTGGGAGTGGATGAAGAAGAAGTACTGGCTCACTTGAGCAACGTCGCCAAGCAGATTATCGATCAGGAGCGCGAACTCAGGGAGAACATTCGGCGATCCCAAGGGGAGCGCCTGCGAGATCAGGTGGGCAGGGCTTATGGGTTGCTGCGGTATGCTCACGTCATAAGTACCGAAGAAGCCTTGTCGTTGCTTTCTCAAGTTCGTCTTGGCGTTGACCTCAAATTGATCGAGGGATTAGATGCTCGCCAGCTGAACCAGTTGTTGGTCCTAATTCAGCCTGCTTTTCTGCAGAAGGTCATGGGAAGAGAGATGACCGCTGAAGAACGAGATATAGAGAGAGCACGAATTATTCGGCAACATCTTGGCGGAAACTAGTTAAGATGCAATACCTGGTCAACTGTAACCCATTTGGCTCCACTGTGAGTTATTTAGTTAGTAGTACACAGGTGCATCCGAAAGAAGCATGAAAATGCCGAGGATGCTGGCGCAAGGCGACTTTGGGCGAGCCTCGCGAGACGTCGGCGAGACCGAGCCCGGAGGCGGGGCCGAGGACAGGACGTCCGAGGCCGGCCTCTTGAGACAGGAGGTCGAATTGGCCGGGAACCCCGCCGAAGGGCGAGG
>JACIYF010000133.1 GCA_014360065.1 Clostridia bacterium
GGCCTGAGAAAACTTCTGGAAGCTATGCTCCTGGCGCATATAGGCTTGTACCAGCTTGATCCCACTAAGGTTCTCCTGCAGGGAGGCGTTGAGGGCGGCCAGCTTGGCCCGGACGAGGCGGTAGGCCCGGCGGGCGTAGAACTGATATAGGGCGGTGACGGCTATAAGTATAGGCAGGCAAAGCAGCGCTCGCCCGGCCAACCCTACGCTTAGCTGGAGCATCACTGCCATGGTCCCCATCACTAGGAATAGATCACGAAAGGCATAGACCAGAACGCTGGTATACATTTCGTTTAAAGCATCGATGTCGTTGGTGACCCGAGTAACTAGGCGCCCGGCCGGGTTATGATCAAAGTAGGCCAAGGGTAAGTGCTGAAGCCGCCAGAACACTTCCATGCGCAAGTGGTACATGGCCTTCTGGCCCACATATTGCAAGGCATAGGTCTGCAGGTAGTTGAAGATAAAGGCAATAAGAATTAGGGCCAGGTAGAGTAAGGCCAGGCGAACCAGACCCTTGGCCAACGCCTCCGCCTCGGCAGCGGCCAAGGGGAAGGACCGGCCGGTCAGGTACTGGTCGATGGCCATTTTGATGATGTAAGGACTGGCGATTTCCACCCCGGTGGCCACTAAGGACATCGCCAAGGCACCCAGGACCAGGAGCCAATGCTGCCGGGCATAGGCCCAAAGCTTAAGCAGAAGCCAAGGGTCCCCGGCCCGGCGTGGGCTATCGGCATCGCTAAGGATGGCCTCGGCCATAGCTCTCTCCTTCCTCCTTGGCCCCCGATCGTAAGAGGTTAGCCTCGAGGAGCTGGTGACGATAAGCTCGGTAGTACCACCCTCGCTGGCGCATCAGGGCTTGATGGTTGCCCATTTCCACTATCTTGCCGTGGGACAAGACCACGATCAAGTCGCTATTGCGCACTGCGCTCAAGCGGTGGGAAATGATCAGGGTGGTACGCCCCCGGCAAAACTGGCGTAAATTCTCGAGAATCTGCTTTTCGGTGGCGGCATCCACGGCTGACAGGCTATCGTCCAGGATGAGGATGGCGGGATCGCGGATGAGGGCCCGGGCCAGCGCCACTCGCTGGCGCTGGCCTCCCGAAAGGGCAACTCCCCGTTCTCCCACCAGAGTCTCGTAGCCGTGGCTAAAGCTGGCGATATCTTCCTCCAGGCAGGCCAGGCGGGCAACCGCTTCGATCTCTTCCCGGGAAGCGTCCGGGCGGCCAAAAGCGATATTTTCCGCCAAGGTATCCGAAAACAGGAAGCTCTCCTGGGGTACGTAACCGATGTTTTCCCGCAAGCTCCTTAAGGGTAAAGCGTGAATCTCAGCCCCATCGATGAAGATCTGACCCTCCTCCGGTTCATAGAGCCGCAGCAGCAGGTTGGCCAGGGTGGTCTTGCCGCTGCCGCTTGGGCCGACGATGGCCATGGTTTCTCCCGGCTCCACCACCAGATGAAGGTCCTTTAAGGCGGGGGGACTGCTGGCATTGCCGCCATAGCTGAAGGTCAGGCCCTTGAGTTCGATCTTCCCCATAAGCCTCCTCCCCCCTTCAGCCGGTCCAGCTGCCGGCCCCGGCTCCTCAGCCAATAAGGCGTTGATGCGCCCCAAGGAGGCGGCTCCCCGCTGGAAGATATTTATGGACCAGCCCATGGCGATCATGGGCCAAACCAATAGGGCGAGATACCCAACCAGGGCGACAAAGTCGCCCAAGGAAATAGCTTGGCCAAGCACCAGGGGCCCGCCGTAGCCTAAAGCTATCACCAGGCTTGCCCCGGAGAGGAGGTCTACGCTGGGGAAAAGCAGCCCGTGGACCTTGGCAAGATGCAAGTTTTCCTGGACGTAGCTCAGGGATAGCTCATCAAACCCTTGTGTTTCTGCCTGCTCTTGTCCGAAGGCTTTGACCAGGCGGATGCGGGTGACGTTTTGCTCTGCCCTGGCGGCTAGCTGGGCAAACACGGCCTGGACGGTGCGGAAACGCCGATGGATGCGCTGGCCCAAATATCCCACTACTGCCCCCATAGCCGGAAGCGGCAGCAGCGTCACCAAGGTGAGGCGGACATCGATAACTATTAACAGTATGGCCAAGGTGGCCGAAGTAAGTAGGAGGGCATCGATGATAAGCACGGTTCCCATCCCTAGGGCCATGCGTACCGCAGTGAGGTCGTTGGTGGCGTGGGCCATGAGATCCCCTACCGGCCGCTCATCAAAGAAGCGGGGAGGTAGGCTTTGCAGGTGTTGAAATAGCTGGCTGCGCAGCTCGGTCTCGATTAGCCGGGCAGTGCCGCTGATGTGGAGGCGCCAAAGGTAGCGAAACCCGGCAATTCCCAAGGCTACCCCTAGGATGCCTAAGGCTGACCAGGCCAGTAAAGGTGGCGCCAAGGAGCCGTTTTGATAGGCATCGCCAAGGCGGCCTAGGATCTTGGGTGGCGCTAGCTGCAGCAAATCTGCTAAGGCTAGGCTCAGGATGCCAATGAGATAGCGCTTTCGGTATTTAAGGAAAAAAGGCCAGAGGGTGCGATATTCATTCATGATTCATCTTATTCGCTTAAGAAAATGTAAAACCTTTTTGCCAATTACCAATTGGCAGGTGTAATTAGGCCGGCGTCGAATTGGTTGTGTATGCCGGCCATGTCGAAATATGTCGTAAATTGTAAGAGCAGAAATCTAAGCATTAATCTCGAATATTGAAGGGGCAAGGTCAGTGCGGAAGATGCCAGTGCAATTTCTTCAGCCAGGGATGCGGGTAGGTAGGGCCATTTACAGTGCTGATGGCCGGGTATTGCTCAATGCCGGGGTGGTACTGCGGCCCCGCTTCATCGAAGCGCTGAAAGATCTCGGCATTTCCTCCATTTATATAGAAGATAAAGACCTTGAGGGCGTAGAAATAGTGGAGGCTATCTCTGAATCCACTCGCCTGGAAGCCACCAAAATGGTTCGGGATCTAATGGAAGGCGTAAAAAACGGTTACCCGGTGATCATTGAGGCGGAGCGAGTCAACAGAGTAATCGGCAATATGATTGATGAGCTTTTGAAGCAGCACGATTTAATTGTGGACCTTGCCGATATCCGGGTGACCGATGAGTATACCTTCGGCCATTCCGTCAACGTCTGCGTTCTCTCCTTGCTCACGGGCATCACCCTGAACTACAGCCGTTCTAACCTAGAACAGCTGGGCATGGGCGCCATCCTGCATGATCTAGGCAAGACCCGAGTTCCTGAACACATCCTCAACAAGCCCGGGCCCCTAACCCCGGAGGAATTCTCTGAGATCAAGAAGCATACCATCGACGGCTTTACCCTCCTATCTGAGCAAAACTTGCCCCCAAGTACCGCCCGGGTAGCGCTGGAACATCACGAACGCTATAACGGCGGTGGTTACCCTCAGGGCCTCAAGGGAACGGAGATCCATGATTATGCGCGAGTGGTTGGAATAGCCGATGTCTATGACGCGCTAACTACCGATCGGGTGTATCGCAAGGCCTATCCTCCCAATGAAGCCTATGAGCTCATCGCCGGATCCGGCAATCACGCCTATGATTACCAGATAGTGACGGCCTTTTTGAGCAATGTAGCTGCTTATCCGGTGGGAACCTATGTTCAGCTGAATACCGGCGAGATCGGCATCGTCACTGGCACTCCCCGAAAGAAATCGCAGCGGCCCAACGTTCGCATCCTCTACGATCCTTGCGGCCAAAGGATGCGCCACCCCCATGAGGTGGCCCTGGCCGAGGAACTAAGCCTCAGCATCACCCAGGTCATCCCCCCAGAAAAACTACCGCTGCCCCAAAGCTGACCGCCGCAACCCAAGGGCCGGCCACGGTTGGCTTTGGCCCCTGATTCGCGCTCGCTGGTCACGAGCTAGCCAAGGGGATGCGAAAGTGCTAAACTAAGGGCTGGAGGGATGCAATGATGCCGACCTACGACTTCGTTTGCAATGATTGCCACCATTACTTCAGCCAATTTGTGGCTATCAAAGAGAAGGATAAAGTTCGCTGCCCCCAGTGCGATAGCGCCCACGTGAGACAGCGATTTACCGGCTTCATGTTCACCAAGAAAGGGGCTAACGGTGAGGCAGCGGCCGGCGGGGGCGGTTCCAGCTGCTCAGCTTCAAGCTGCGCTGGTTGCTCCGGTTGCTCTTAAGGAGAAGCGAGTTTACCCCACACGCCCAGCCGCGCAGCTGGGCATGAAAAACTACGTAGGATTACGGAGCGTAGGAACAGCGCCTATAGGTTTTTGCCAGTGCGGTCACGGTTACCAAAGTAACCGTTTTTGTCCAGCCTGCATATCCTGTACCAGGGGTGTTTTGTCTATGCAGGTGGGGGATCTGGTAAAAGTAAAGTCGGGCCACCCGGGGGTAATCTTCTGCGTCATCGATTTCAAGACCGGCCGCGACGGCAAGTGCGTAGCTGTGCTTAAGGGCATCTACAATGAAGCCTTTATGGCCGAAGCGCCGCTGGAAGAGCTGATCAACGTTTTGCCCAAGGATAAACTATAATCTATTCTTGAAAGATTTCTTGCTTGAAGCGTGTCCCCTTTTTGGGGACTTTCTTATTTGGTTGTATGTTGCCAGGTCTGGCTTCCCTCCTAGATACTGGTCGGGTTTAACTATAAATTAACCCTCCCTTAGCGGAGATAAGTTTACAGCCCACCGATTGAGAGGTATTCTTATCCACAAAATTGTGAAGACGGCCTGAAGTTTGTCCGGGCCAGCTAAGCCAGTTTTCGGCCAACACACGGCTGTAAGCCACATAGCATATAGCCTTGGGAGCAATCGAAGCATGGAACAAGCTTTAACCCCACAACCGTTGCCGCAAACTAAGTTTGGCCCACAAACCCAGCCAAAGAAGTTTTATATTCCCGTCAAGGTCAAATTCTTCATCGCCAGCGCCATAGCCTTAAGTTGGTTTGTTGTTTCCTGCTGGCTGAGCTACCCGTGGGTGCTGGATCTATCGACTAAGGTAGGGCATTTGGTCGCCTGGCTTATCGTCCTTTTCATAGCCCTGGTTCCCGGATACCTAAATGCATTTCTCTTGGCGAGCCTTTTATTGGACAGGCCCCCGCGCCTTAATCTGGATCGCCAGGATTATCCCCCGCTTTCCATATTGATTGCCGCCTACAACGAAGAAAGGAATATTTCCGAAACCTTAAGGTCCATCAGGCAGCAAGATTACCCAGGTACCATTGAAGTGATTATTGTCGACGATGGCTCTACCGATCGCACCCGGGAAGTAATTCTCGATGCTGGCCTGCCCAACTTGAAGTTAATTGCTGCCGACCATGGGGGCAAGTCGAAAGCCTTAAATCTAGGGCTGGCGGAGGTTGCCCATGAACTGGTAGTCACCATTGATGCCGATACCTTCCTTCATCCCCAGGCCTTAAGACGGATAGTGGCCAGGATGTTGGGTGACCCCCAGCATACCGCTGCCATAGCCGGTTCGGTTTTGGCTAAGAACTCAAGGGATACCTTTATGACCAGGCTGCAGGAGTGGGATTATTTCTTGGCCATTGCTTCGGTTAAGCGCCAGCAGGCTCTCTACCAGGGGACGTTGGTGGCCCAGGGCGCCTTTAGCCTGTATAAGACTAAAGTCTTGCGGTCAATAAATGGGTGGCCGGCTTGTATTGGCGAAGATATTGTCCTCACCTGGGCCTTGATCAAGGCTGGTTACCGAATTGGGTTTGAGCCCACGGCCGTGGGGTTTACCAGGGTGCCGGTTACCTTTAAGCAGTTTGCCCGGCAGAGGCGCCGCTGGGCCCGGGGAATGATCGAGGGCTTCAAGTACCACTGGGACATGCTGTTGCGCTGGCCCCGCCTGGTGACCTACCTAATGAGTTTAGATTTACTTTTTCCTCTTCTTGACCTGACCTATACTTTGGTTTTCATCCCCGGGATCTTTTTAGCCTTGTTAGGCCATTTCTGGGTCGTTGGGCCTATGACCCTGGCGGTTTTGCCGTTGACCCTTCTTATCCAATGGGTCATGTATCGTTACCAGCGGAGAGTATTCTCCGAGCTGGGATTGAAGATCAGGAGAAATCGGCTAGGATTTATAGCTTACTCCCTCATTTACCAACTGATGATGTCTCCAGTTTGCGTGTGGGGCTACGCCGAGGAAATCCTGGGGCTCACCAAGAAATGGTAACTTTTTCCATTGAGAATCCCAAATATGTTGTTCTATAATTTTTATGCGAACATATGTTTTCTTTTTAAAGACCCTAGAACGGGCAGATGGTTTTAATAGGTTATGGGGGAGCAGAGGAGGCTGCGCGGCGCTTTTAGCGCC
>JACIYF010000134.1 GCA_014360065.1 Clostridia bacterium
CATTGGGGGTCAAGAAGGCTGGCAGGGTGGGGCCGAGGCGGATGTTCTTAACTCCAAGGTGCAACAGGGTAAACAGGATGGCCACCGCTTTCTGCTCGAACCAGGAGAGGATGAGGGATAGCGGCAGCTCATTGACGCCGCACTTGAACGCATCAGCCAACGCCAGCGCCACCTGGATGGCGGAGTAAGCATTGTTGCACTGGCCCATGTCAATGAGTCTGGGGATGCCGTCGATGTCGCCGAGATCCATGTAGTTGAAGCGGAACTTGCCGCAGCCCAGGGTCAGCACCACGCAGTCGGAAGGTATCTTCTCCACTAGCTCGGTGTAGTAGTTGCGGGCGCGCTTGGTGCCGTCGCAGCCGCCCACCAGGAAGAAGTGGCGGATCTTGCCTTCCTTGACGGCGGCGATAATCTTATCGGCCAGGCCTAGCACGGGAATGTGATGGAAGCCGGTAGTTAGGGTGCCGCCTGGCTTATCTTCCAGAGGCGGTAGGGACTTGGCCTTCTCGATTACCGGGGCGAAATTGCGGTCCTTGATGTGGGTGACATCTGGTAGGCCAGCGATGCCACAGGTAAACATGCGATCCCGGTAGGAATCCTTGGGCAACAATACACAGTTGGTGGTGCCAAGGATGGCGCCTGGGAACTGCTCAAACTCAGTTTTTTGGTTCTGCCAGGCTCCGCCATAATGGCCTACCAGATGAGGGAATTCCTTGAGTTTAGGATAAGCGTGAGCCGGCAGCATCTCCCCGTGAGTGTAGACGTTTACGCCGGTGCCTTGGGTCTGCTTCAAGAGCTCGTAGAGATCGAGTAGATCATGGCCGGTGACAACGATGCCCGGGCCGGCCTTGGTACCGGTGGAAACGGCGGTGGGTGCCGGGGTACCAAACCGGTCCACATGCGCCTTGTCCAACATTTCCATAGTCTTGAGGTTCATTTCCCCGCACTTAAGGACCAACTCCACCAAGCGGTTGAGGTCGAAGTCAACGTTGGTCAAGGTGGAGAAGAGAGCTTCCTCCATAAAAGCGTCCACTTCTTCATCGTGGGCACCCAGCTCCCGGGCGTGGAAGGCGTAGGCGGCGACGCCCTTAAGGCCAATCAACAAGGCGTCCTGAAGGCTGGCCACATCCTCATTCTTGCCGCAAACACCGATCTTAGTGCACCCGGTTCCTCCTGCAGTTTGTTCACACTGGTAACAAAACATGACTTAGTTCCCCCTTTTAGTAAGCTTTTTGGAGATACCTATCCCTCTCCGGGCCTAAAAACGGCCTCTTGACTGTCGACTTCATGCTACCATGGCCCAACCCTTCCTGTCTGTGATCTAGATCACACAACCAAGAAAAAATTAGCCGTCGGGTTCACTAGTTTTGGGCGGACCTTCTTGGCCTGGGTTTTGCCCATACCCCTCCAGGCACTTGGAGCCATAGGCGCACCAAGCAGCACAGCCCAAGTCCAAGCGCGGATTGGGGACGGTTTGCTGGCAATGGGGGCAGCGCAGCTTGACTTCATCTTTGAAGAATTCCACCTTTTCCCCGCAATGGGGGCAGGCTACCTCAAATATGTCGCCAGGCTTCCAGTTGCGCATATCCTGCCCCGGACAGCGCCACGCGCCTAAAGACACCACCATCACCTCCTCCCACAAAAGCCTTTACTTCCTGCCCTGACCAATTTTCAAATTGTTAGCTAGGTTGGCTTGCGTATATAATACTACTTTAGCGGAAGCGGTGGAGTGATGAACATCACCATCTCTAGGGAAGGATTTGGCCCTGCTAAAGGGAATTAGATTTTTAAGCGGTCGGACTTGGGTGAATCTGGCTGAGTGGGGGTGCAGGGAATGGAGCGGAATGGTTCCCGGTGGCAGCCGGTGAGGGTTGTGCCTCCAGAGGAGATTGCTTACCGCTTGGGCCGGCTCAAGCAGCAATTGGCAGAGCGGGATTTGGACGCGGCCTTGGTGGTGCAGCGGGTGGACCTGTTTTACTTCACCGGCACGGCCCAGGATGCCCACCTGTACATACCCCGGGAGGGCGAGCCCCTCTTGATGGTGCGCCGGGATGTCAACCGGGCGCTTGCCGAGTCCCCCTTGGCGCAAGACCGCATCATTCCCCTCCAATCCTTGCGCCGACTTCCGGCGATAATCGAGGAGGCAGGTTTGCCTCTACCCCGGCGCCTGGGGGTGGAGATGGATGTACTTCCCGCCAGCCAATTCTTGCGCTACCAGGAAATATTGGCAGCGGAAATGGTGGACATTTCCCCCACCATCCGCCGGTTGCGGGCAGTAAAGTCGCCCCTCGAGATCCGGACTTTGGAGGCGGCTGCCCAAAAGCATGACGCTTTCCTGGCTTATATACCAAAGGTATTGGCGGAGGGCCGGACCGAGGCGGAAGTAGCGGCGGAGCTGGAACGCTTTGCCCGCCAGCAGGGGCACCTAGGACCCATTCGCTTCCGGGCCTTCAACCAGGAGATGTTTCACGGCAGCCTGCTTAGCGGCGATAGCGGGGGCGTCCCTTCCTCTTATGACACCCCTTTGGGCGGACCTGGCCTTTATCCATCCTATCCCCGGGAAATGGGGTACAAGCGGCTTATGCCGGGCGAGCCGATCATGGCTGATTATGTTGGTCACTACGGTGGCTACATGGTGGATGCTAGCCGCGTATATGTACTGGGGGATCCTGGCCGCCTTCCCGAGAAGCTAAAAAAGGCCCACCGCTTGGCGCTGGCCATTGAGGAAGCCGTGATCGCCGCGGCCCGGCCCGGGATTACCGGCGGCGAGCTTTACGATTTGGCTAGGCAAATGGCTTGTGAGGCGGGGCTGGCCGAGCACTTTCAAGGTTATGGTAGCCAGGTACCCTTTGTTGGCCATGGTGTGGGTTTGGAAATCGACGAGCTACCGGTACTGGCGGCAGGCCACCGGGAGCCGCTGGAGGAAGGCATGGTGATTGCCGTGGAACCCAAATTTGTGTTTCCGGGATGGGGGGCAGTTGGCCTGGAGGATACAGGCATAGTCACCAGCCAAGGCCTCAGGCTCTTGACCCAGTTTCCCCGGGAGATCCAGGCAGTATAAGGGAACGTGCGGCCGAGGTGAACTTAAGCTAGGCAACGAAAGGAGCGGCAGAGCATGGAAAGGCTATATCGATCGCGCCGAGAAAGGATCATTGGTGGGGTTTGTGGCGGGCTAGCCGAGTACCTGCGCATCGATCCTACCTTGATTCGGGTAGTTTGGGTAGTGGCGGCCCTAATTTGGGGCGCCGGGTTTTTGGTCTACCTGATTTGTTGGTTAGTGATACCTGAAGCCCCCTCTGGATATCCCGGCCAGGACGGGGGCTTGCCCTGGTCGGAGCCGGGCAAATGGTCCAAGGTGGAAGATCGACCCTTTGGCGGCGAAGCGGCCGAGCCGCCAGCTGAACCACCTCCGGCGGGTGCAGGGGCAAGGCCTACCCCACCGCCGGGCCCCTTCACCGGCCAGGAACCGGCCCAGCCGCCGGGCCGTCTGGCACAAATTGCCGGTGCCTTCTTGATCGGGCTAGGGATCCTCGCCCTCCTGCCGGTGGTGATACCGCTGCCCACATTCACCTGGTCCCGACTTTGGCCGGTACTGGTGGTGGCGCTGGGCATACTATTAATAGTCAGTGGAGTAAGGGAGCGTCAGCCATGAACAATTCTAAGGTCATCTGGGGTCTGGTCCTGGTGGTATTTGGGGCCCTGTTCCTGTTGAACAATTTCAATATCCTGCCCTGGAATTTTTGGTTTCGGTTGAGCCGATTGTGGCCGGTGCTTTTGATCCTAGTCGGCATTGCCATGTTGGTGCGGGACCGGCGGCTAGCTCTAGCCTTGGCCATAGGCGTGGTGGTGTTGGCGCTGGCTTGGGCCATCTGGGGCTATGAACCTCCCATGCGCTATTGGCCGGGCCGCGGCCCATGGTCGCAGATACCAGGCCATGGCGGTCTGGCAGCTTGCTGGATGTAAACCGGGAGTGCCCCATGCGGCCGGCCACACAACCAGGCATGAAAAAGCACGTAGGGGATGCTGGGGCGCTGGTCCGGAAGCGATATTAAGCCGACCCAGCACTCAAGGCCAGGCCTGGCAAAGGTTGTCGCCGAGGTCACGCACGTGTAGGCCCTTTGCAAGTGTAGCGTTGAGTGCTGGGCGCACAGGATTACGCAGCGGAGGAACAGCGCCCCAGCTGGAAATATATGCTTTTCGGAGGAGCTTAAGATGTCCGAGATCGGAGAACAATTGCGCCAGCTGCCGGCGGTCGATCAGGTATTGCAGGCCCGGGCGCTCAGGGAGGCCGGGCCCCATTATCCCCACTCCTTGGTGGTGGAAGCTATCCGCCATAGCTTAGATCAATTGCGGCAGCGGATCCTGGGCGGACAAGAAGTGGCGGCCAGGGAGACGGAACCAGAAGCCGTAGCCCAACGTAGCCTCCGCTACCTGGAGGAAACATTTTCTCTTCACTTCCGGCCCGTGATCAACGCCACCGGCGTGGTGCTACATACCAACCTGGGTCGGGCTCCCCTAAGCCAGGCGGCCCAAGAGGCGGTGCAACGGATCGCCGTCGGTTATTCCAATCTAGAAATGGACCTAGAAACCGGCGAGCGGGGCTCTCGCTACGTGCACGTAGAAGCCTGGCTCAGCCGGCTCACCGGGGCGGAAGCATCCCTGGTGGTCAATAATAATGCTGCGGCTGTGCTTTTAGCCTTAACCGCCTTGGCCCGGGGCCGGGAGGTAATCGTCTCCCGAGGCGAGCTGGTGGAAATCGGCGGCTCCTTCCGGGTGCCGGAGGTGATGGCCCAAAGCGGGACCACCCTGGTGGAAGTGGGCACCACCAATAAGACCTACGCCCGCGATTACGAAAAGGCGATTACCGATAACACCGCTCTGCTTCTCAAGGTCCATCCTTCCAATTTTCGGGTTCAAGGGTTTACCCAAGAGGCCTCATTGGCTGAGCTGGTGGAACTAGGCCGCACTTACCATTTGCCGGTGATGATGGATTTGGGAAGCGGCCTAATGTTGCCCTTGGCCCAGGGGCGCCACCAGGGCGAGCCCATAGTTCCGGAGGTGGTGGCCCAGGGGCCAGACCTAGTGACTTTTTCCGGGGATAAACTGTTGGGCGGCCCTCAGGCGGGGATAATTTTGGGGCGTAAGGAAGTGATAGGCCGGCTTCGCCAGCACCCTCTCACCCGGGCCCTGAGAATTGATAAGCTGACTTTGGCGGCTCTGGAAGCTACCCTGCGGGAATACCTGGACGAAAAGCGCGCCGCCGTGACCATACCTACCTTGCGGATGCTTAATGCCTCGGAAGCCGAGCTTAGGGATCGGGCCGAGAAGCTGCTTAGGTTGGTGCAAGCGGCTTTATCCCGGACAGCTGCTGCCAGGGCCGAGGTGCCGGCTAAGGGAGAGCCCAGGGGAAAGACTTCGGAGCTTGGGCTGTCGGTAATCCGGGTTTCCTCCCGGGCTGGAGGTGGATCCTTGCCGGTTACCGATTTCCCTAGCTTTGCCGTAGCAGTGAGCCTGGGCCCGGCTGGCGATGCCGAAAAGATGGCTCAAGCCTTACGTCGGCGCCAGCCGCCGGTGATTGGCCGCATTCAGGACCGGGCCTTGATTCTCGATGCCCGGACTCTGGCCGACCATGAGCTGCCGGAAGTAGCCCGGGCGGTAGCGGAAGCCTGGCAAACCATCCAGGCTCTGTCGGCCGGAGCCGAGTCTGACAAAGACTGAGAAGGCGGGTGCAAGCGGTGACCAGTAGCCAGGAACAATACATAATTGTCGGCACCGCTGGCCATGTGGATCATGGAAAAACGGTGCTGGTTCGCGCTCTTACGGGAGTGGATACCGACCGGCTTAAGGAAGAGAAGGAGCGCGGCATCTCCATTGAGCTCGGCTTTGCCCCCTTGGTGCTTCCCAGTGGCCGGCGGGTCGGTTTGGTGGATGTGCCCGGCCACGAGCGCTTTATCCGGCATATGCTGGCCGGAGTGGCCGGTATCGATCTGGTGCTAATGGTGGTGGCCGCCGATGAAGGGGTGATGCCGCAAACCCGGGAACATCTGGACATCTTGAACCTGCTTCAGGTCAAACGGGGTCTCGTCGCCATCACCAAGATCGACCTGGTGGATGAGGAGTGGCTAGCCCTGGTCGAAGAGGATGTGCG
>JACIYF010000135.1 GCA_014360065.1 Clostridia bacterium
ATCTATGTATTAGAGGGTACTTTGGAACTAAGAACCAAGAAGCACACCTATCTTTTATCCGAAGGTGATTTTGCTTATTTTATTTTCTACTCGCCGGAAACGATTTTTAACCCAGGCGATGCAGTAGCCACTGGGATATGGGTAGTTAGCCCTCCAGACATTTATAAGAAATCAGAATAGGGGGAGCTTGCCATGACCGTAGCCCTGACGAGGAAGTTTGACCGTTTGGCCAGCATAATCGAGAAGTATAAACGTAATCCTAGCAATTTGGTGGCAATTTTACAAGAACTCCAGGCCGAATACCGCTATTTGCCTGAAGAAGTGCTGACCTATGTGGCGACCTCCCTAGGTTTGCCTCCCGCAACTGTTTTCGGAGTTGCTACTTTCTATTCCCAGTTTTCCATGTCACCGAAGGGTCATTATGTAATCAAGGTATGTGATGGAACAGCTTGCCACGTAAGGGGCTCTGAGGCGGTGCGGTTTGCTATACGAGAGAAAGTGGGTTTGGGCGAAGAAGAAGATACTACTTCCGACCTAATGTTTACGGTAGAAAGAGTAGCCTGTCTGGGGGCCTGCGGGCTGGCCCCGGTGGTAATGGTTAACGATCGGGAAGTATACGGACAGATGACTGCTGAAGAAGCGGAGAAACTGGTTGATAGGCTAAAACAGGCTAGGCCATTAGCAGTTACCACCTCGGTCTCGGACGGCACGGAAATAGTTTCCCCCCGAGAGGATGAGGCTTATCATGTTCCTGGCCATTTACCTTTGCCGCTGGGCTCTCGGGCTGCCTTAGTCCAGCTTCAGTCTCAGGCTAAGCAGGTGATGGATGCACCGGCTATGCGCCTTTTAGTTTGCATGGAAACTGCATGCATTGCCAGCGGAGCCGAGGACGTTTATCGAGCGCTTAAGCGAGAAATTGCAACTAGAGGGCTAAGCGCTGATGTGGAAAAACTTGAACAAGGCCATGGTGGACGCGCCGCCCAACTTGTTAAAGCAGGCTGTCACGGGTACTGCCAAATTGGCCCCTTGGTTCGGGTTGAACCCCTAGGTATCCTTTACTGCCATGTAAAGCCAGAAGATGCTAAGGAGATAGTCGAGACCACAGTTGAAAATGGCCAGGTTGTTTCCCGTTTACTTTATGCTTCTGAAGAGGGCCATACCTTTGAAAACTGGCGGGATATTCCTTTCTATGCTAAGCAGCATAAGAGAGTTCTTGCCCATTGTGGCGAAATTGATTGTGAGGATATTAGGGAGTACATTGCCATTGGTGGGTACCAGGCTTTGGCGAAAGCCATCTTTGATATGGAACCGGCTGAAGTGGTTAGTTTGATAAAGGAATCCGGACTAAGGGGAAGGGGCGGGGCTGGATTTTTAACTGGTACTAAATGGGAACTAGCGGCCCAGGCTAAAGGCGACAAAAAGTTCATAGTCTGCAACGGCGACGAAGGTGACCCGGGGGCATTCATGGATAGGAGCGTTATGGAAGGTGATCCCCACCGGGTTTTAGAGGGAATGGCTATAGCCGCCTATGCGATTGGTGCAAACGAGGGCTTTATCTACGTTCGGGCTGAGTATCCACTGGCTGTTAAGCGGTTACAGTTAGCGGTGGAGGAAGCTAATCGGTATGGACTTTTGGGTGACAACATCCTCGGAAGCAATTTTTCATTCCAGATCAAGATCAAGGAAGGTGCCGGAGCCTTTGTTTGCGGGGAGGAAACGGCGCTTTTGGCCTCGATTGAAGGAAAGCGCGGAATGCCTAGGCCAAGGCCGCCTTTTCCAGTAAAACATGGCCTTTGGGGTTGCCCCACCGTAATTAACAATGTGGAGACTCTGGCCAATGTACCTTCGATTATCTTAGAAGGGCCAAGGACGTTTAGTGCGATAGGAACTCCGAAAAGTCCAGGTACAAAAACTTTTTCCTTGGCTGGACAAGTAGCTCGCACCGGTTTGATTGAAGTCCCGCTAGGAACGACTTTACGGGAAATAGTTTTCGATATCGGTGGAGGTATGAGGGAGGGCAAAGCTTTCAAGGCGGTCCAGATCGGTGGCCCCTCGGGAGGATGCCTAACGGCGAATCACCTTGACCTACCCCTTGATTTTGATAGCTTAGCAGCGGCGGGTGCGATGGTAGGGTCGGGTGGTTTGGTAGTCATGGGTCAAGATACCTGCATGGTTGAGGTGGCCAAGTTTTTTATGACCTTCATCCAAAGTGAATCCTGTGGGAAATGCCTGCCTTGCCGCGAAGGAACCAAACAAATCTTGGCCATTCTAACTAGAATAACCGAAGGGAAGGGCCGTCCAGAAGATATCGATTTACTGCTGGAGTTGGCCCACACGCTGAAGAAGAGTGCTCTCTGCGGTTTAGGAAAGACAGCTGCTAATCCCGTCTTAACTACGCTTCGGTATTTTCGACATGAATATGAAAGCCACGTAGTTGATAAGCATTGCCCGGCTGGTGTGTGTAAAGCGCTTGCAGTCTATCAAATTGATCCAGAAAAATGTAACGGCTGTGGCGGCTGCCGGCGCATTTGCCCCACCGGAGCCATATCTGGTGCTCTTAAGCACCCATTTACCATAGACCCATCTCGGTGCACCAAATGCGGTTCTTGCCTAAGCCGGTGCCGCTACGGAGCTATTGTTTTGGTACACTAATTAGTCTCAGGGAGGTAGAGACCATGCTCTTACCCAGAGGTATTGCGGCCGATGTTGGCTTCGACACAGCAACTTCGTCGATGGGAACTATACAGCTTGATGGACGCGAGGTACCTATTCGTGGGGAAAAGAACCTTTTGGAACTGGCGCGTAACAATGGAATTGACATACCTTCCTTTTGCTATCATTCAGAGCTAAGCGTCTACGGTGCTTGTCGGATGTGTTTAGTAGAAGTCGAAGGAAGAGGAGTGGTTGCCTCGTGTTCCACAGCTCCGGAGCCAATGATGGTAGTGCGTACTGTTAGCCCCGAGCTGCAGAGATTAAGAAAGACTAACTTGGAGCTATTGCTGGCTAGCCACAACAGGGATTGCACTACCTGTAACAAAAACGGTTCATGCCAGCTTCAGACGCTAGCCCAAAAACTGGGCCTGAATAGCGTACGTTTCGATTCCCGGCTGGAACAGAAGACGGTAGAAGAGGACAACCCCTGCATCGTGCGCGATGCCAATAAATGTATACTGTGTGGAGATTGTGTCCGTATGTGCAGAGAGGTT
Source organism: Clostridia bacterium (assembly GCA_014360065.1). NCBI lineage: Bacteria > Bacillati > Bacillota > Clostridia > Clostridia bacterium. Next base: position 3,207 of record JACIYF010000135.1, read on the forward strand.
CAAGGAATCGGGGTTCTTGACTTTGCTTACCGCGGCAGTCGTACCCAAGTAACGCCTGCGGTCGGGAAAGGGTTAGGAGAGATTGAGTGTGTATTTTGCGGCCAATGTGTAGCTATTTGCCCCACTGGTGCTCTAACGCCAAAATCTGAGATTGACAGGGTTTGGGAGGCGATAGCTGATCCTGATCAGTTAGTGATAGCTCAAATTGCGCCTGCGGTCAGGGTTAGCTTGGGAGAAGAATTTGGGTTGCCACCGGGCCAGGAAACTACCGATAAGATAGCTGCGGCATTACGGTATCTGGGCGTAGACCGGGTTTTTGATACAGTATTTGCTGCCGACCTAACGGCCATGGAGGAAACACGAGAGTTCTTAACTCGGCTTGAGAACTCAGAAAGGCTACCTCTTTTTACTTCCTGTTGCCCAGCCTGGGTTAAATTTTGTGAGCAATTCCACCCTGAGTTGCTGGAAAATCTCTCTACCTGCCGATCACCGCAACAAATGATGGGTTCGTTGCTAAAAAGGCTATATGCGCAGTCTATCGGTCGCTCGCCTGAACAGATATTTGTGGTTTCCATAATGCCTTGCATAGCCAAGAAGTTTGAAGCCAAAAGACCAGAGTTTCGAACTGATACGGTTGCGGACGTTGACGCCGTACTAACTACTGTGGAAGCTGCACGTATGATCCGCCAAGCGGGAATAATGTTTGACCAGCTGGAAGGACAAGCACTAGATGCGCCTTTAAGTTTGGCCTCAGGAGCAGGAGTGATTTTTGGTGTAACCGGAGGGGTTGCGGAGGCAGTTTTACGTACTGCAGCTGGTCTAATGGGCGAGGATGGCGCAGGTCAGATTAGCTTTACCGAGGTTAGGCGAGGCGGGGGTATAAGAGGTATAGACGTTACATTGCGGAGAAATGCTAGCCAGTCCGGTCAAGAAATTCGGGCGGCGATTGTCCATGGTCTGGGCAACGCTGAGGAACTCATTAAAGCCATTCAAGCAGGCGAAGCCAAATATGATATCGTAGAAGTAATGGCTTGCCCTAATGGTTGCGTAGGTGGAGGAGGTCAGCCGGTAGCCAAGCACAAGGAAGATAGGCAGCTGAGGGGGCAAGGTTTGTACACCATTGACCGCAGGCTCCAGATCCAGAGCCCATGTGAAAATCCGCACTTAAATAAGGTTTATCAACAATGGCTCGAGACTCCCAACAGTGAAATTGCCCACCACCTGTTGCACACAGCCTATTCCTCGCGGCGGCGAATAGCCAAGGAGACTATTCATGGGATATTGGAAGCAGTTGCAGAACCAGCAGTAAATATCGCGGTCTGCATCGGCACCGGGTGTTTCCTGCGTGGCTCGCATCAGGTTCTGGATCGGCTGGTTCGCTTGGCCGAGGATTCACATGTGGCTAGTAAAATTAACTTGGTAGCTACGTTTTGTCTGGAGCATTGTTCAGAAGGTGTAAGCGTTAGGGTGAATGATAGGATATTGACAGGAGTCAATCTTGGCAATATAGAAGAAGTCTTCAGGACCCAGATGCTCCCGCTAATCAACGGTTCCGAAAGAAGGCGGTAAACCCATGGTTACGATTGTTATTTGTGTCGGCAGCTCCTGCTTTCAGCGGGGATCTAATGAAGTTATCGATACCTTTAAACAGTTAATTGCAGAACACGGCCTGACTGGAAAGGTAATTCTAAAAGGAAGTTTCTGCATGGAACATTGTACCTCAGGGGTGACAGTTAAGATTGGAGAAGAGGTTTTTACCGAGGTCTACAAGAATGATGTTCCGACCATCTTTTCCGAATATGTCTTAAACAAACTTTCCTCTGGGGGGGGCTAGATTGACGTGGCCGGAAGAATTATTAGTACCATTCCTGCCAAGTGCCGTGACTGCTACAAGTGCCTGCGGTCTTGTCCGGTTAAAGCCATCCAAGTCAAACGGCAAGAGAGTGGTGGCGAACTCTATGCGCAGGTGATGGACGAGCGCTGTATAGTCTGCGGTCGTTGTGTCCAGGTGTGCCCCCAAAAAGCCAAACGGGTCACCACCGACGTAGAGAAGGTCAGAAGCCTTCTCCAGGGGGGGCTAAAAGTAGTTGCAAGCGTTGCCCCCTCCTTTGCGGGGGCACTGCCCGTGGATGTTGCTGGTTTACTTCCGGCTGCGTTGCGGCGCTTAGGGTTTTCTATAGTTCAAGAAACTGCTTTAGGAGCAGAAATGGTAGGGGCGGCTCATCGTACTTTGGAAACGGCTACAAATGGTAGATTCGAACGGCCCTTGCTGTCTACCTCGTGTCCGGCAATAGTCAATTTGGTGGAGAAACATTTTCCCCACTTATTACCCCACTTGGCCCCCGTTGTATCCCCTATGGTGGCGCATGCCCGGTACTTGAGACAGCAGTACCCTGAGGCCCAGATAGTCTTTGTTGGCCCCTGCTTTGCCAAGAAAGAGGAAGTATTGCAAATAAATGAAGATGAGCCCGGACTCATTGCTGCTGCTCTAACCTTTCAAGAGATTTGGGAATGGTGGCAGGAAACCCAGAGCACAAGCATGACCAGTCTTGTTCCTGAGCCTTTTGACCCGCCGTTTCCCCGCCGCGCCCAATTGTTTCCTATTGAAGGAGGGTTATTGTATACAGCCGAGATGACCACTGGGCCAATGGCCTCAGATGCTATAGTGATCACCGGCGTTGATCATTGCGTTGATTTCCTGACCAGGTTTGATGAATACGCAGGCCGACCGGAAAGCCCGCGGCTCATTGAAATGTTGTCTTGTTCAACTGGTTGTATCGCTGGACCAGGGGCAGTGTCGGAAGAAGATCCCTTTTTGCGCCGAAACCGCGTCA
>JACIYF010000136.1 GCA_014360065.1 Clostridia bacterium
TCTCATTGGCATCCTGAGCCTAGCCTTAGCAGATTTGCTGCAGCTAGCGCCACCCAAGATCCTAGGCCGCCTCGGCAATGCCTATCAAAACGGCTCCTTGACGCCACCTTTGCTGGCTTGGTCAGCCATAGCCATCCTAGGGCTAGCCCTGGGAATTGCTGGGTTTCGCTACCTTTGGCGCCTCCACATCAGCGGCACCGCCCGGCTAATCGAAACCGAGCTACGCAGCCAGCTATTTCAGCACCTGCAAAGCTTACCTCCCCGCTTCTTTGATGAGCGGCCAGTAGGGGATCTCATGGCCCACGCCACCAACGACCTCACCGCGGTGCGCATGGCCCTAGGGATGGGCACCGTACTTATCATCGATGCCATCCTACTTACTTCGGCCACCTTGGCCACAATGTTAATAGTTATCGATATCCGCCTCACCTTGGTGACGCTGCTACCGCTACCAGCTATGGGAGCGGTAGTAGGATATTTGGGCCAACGCATCCATCGGCGTTTCCGCACCGTCCAGGCCGTGTTCGGTCAGCTAGCGGCCAGGGCAGAGCAAAACGTCACCCGCATCCGCCTGGTCAAAGCCTTCAGGCAAGAGCAAGCGGAAACACAGAGGTTTGATGAGCTATCCCTGAGCTACGTCCAGGAAAACTTGCATCTTGCCAAGGTCCACGGGCTGCTTTTCCCCAGCGTAGACCTCCTCTCCGGAGCGAGTCTGGTAATAGCTTTAGGCTACGGCGGGCCCCTGGTGCTTCGTCAATCTATTTCCCTGGGTGACTTTGTCGCCCTGATTGGGTACCTCGCCCTATTGGTTTGGCCCATGATCGCCATGGGATGGGCCATAAATATCTTCCAGCGGGGGGCCGCCTCCTTGGGGCGCCTCAACGCCCTATTGGCTGAGGAGCCGGGACCGATAGCTGGACCGACTGAATCGGGGAGGAGGCTTAGGGGGAAGATCGAGCTCAAGGGCCTGACCTTCAGCTATGGCGGCAATGCCGGCAGTCTACCTGCCTTAAAGGACCTTCATCTGGTGGTGGAGCCGGGGCAAACCGTGGCCATCGTGGGCCAAAGCGGCAGCGGCAAGACCACCCTGGCCAACCTGCTGCTGCGGCTCTATGAACCGGAGGAGGGCCAGATCTTCATTGATGGGACCGAGATTCACGCTTTACCATTAAGGAGCTTGCGGGAAAACATCGGTTACGTACCCCAGGAGAGCTTCCTGTTTTCGGCCACCTTGGCGGAGAATATTGCTTTTGGCCGTCCGGACGCTTCCCGGGAAGAGATCGAAGCGGTTGCCCGCCTAGCTTGCCTGGAGGAAGATATCGCTGGCTTCAGCCACGGCTACGAGACTCTGGTGGGAGAACGAGGAGTTGCCCTTTCGGGAGGCCAGCGCCAGCGAGTGGCGCTGGCCCGGGCCCTAATCCGTGATCCCGCCATCCTCATCCTGGACGATAGCTTGTCGGCCGTGGATGCCGCCACCGAAAAGCAGATTCTCGAGAATTTACGCCAGTTTTGCCGGGGGCGTACTACCCTGATCATTTCCCACCGCTTGAGCGCAGTGCGCAATAGCGACTTGATCGTGGTCTTGTCCCAAGGCAGAATAGTGGAAATGGGCAGCCATCAAGCTCTGATGCGCCAGCGGGGGTGGTACTACCGAGCTTACCGTCACCAGCTCCTCGAGGCTAACCTCTTGAAATCAAAGGTTGAGGAAGGAGAGAGCTATGGCCAAGGCCATCCTCAGTGATGCTGATAGCCCACGTCGGGCCAGGGACCCCTGGCTCCTCTTCAAGCTTTGGGCCTATGCTCGGCAGCATTGGCTTCTGCTCCTAGCTGCCTTGGCGATGTCCTTAGTGGCCACCGGGGTGGAAATCGCCAGTCCTTACATCGTTAAAACGGCCATCGATCAGTATTTGACCGGACGCTCCTTCCCCTTGGTCGGCCCCGAGGCAGAGGCATTGGCTAGGGGTCTCGTTCGCCTGGCCTTAATCTACCTGGCCCTGCTTCTTATTGCCTTTATCTTCAACTACCTGCAGACCTATGTCTTGCAATATGTGGGCCAGAAGGCCATGTATCGCCTGCGGATGGAAGTTTTCCGGCGGCTTCAGTACCTGCCCTTAACTTACTTTGATCATAACCCAGCCGGGCGCCTAGTTACTCGGGTCACCAACGACATCGATGCTTTAAACGAAATGTATACCAGCGTTCTGGTCTATGCTTTCCGGGATCTTTTCCTGGTGATGGGGACCATCGCGGTGATGCTCCAGCTGAGCTTAGAGTTGGCCGGGCGAGCACTGCTTTGCCTGCCCATACTCATAGCCGTCACTACCATATATCAGTTCTACGCCCGCCGGGCCTACCGTTTGGTCCGGGCCAAGCTGGCCACCCTTAATGCCTCCCTGCAGGAGAACCTTAGTGGGATCAAGCTAGTACAAGCCTTTATGCGCCAGGAACAGAGCTACCAAAAGTTTTCTCAGGCCAATCAGGAATACTACCAAGCCGGGATGCAGGAATTGTTGACCTTTGCCATCTTCCGTCCCGGCGTAGATTTTATTAATTCCCTAATCGTTGCCTTTTTGGTTTGGAGCGGTGGCCAGGATATCCTGGCCGGCACCATTACCTTTGGCCTGCTATATGCCATGATCAATTACGTCCGGCAATTCTTTTATCCCATAAGCGATCTAGCCGAGAAGTTTAGCATTGTCCAATCGGCCTTGGCAGCGGCAGAAAGGGTGTTTAAGCTCTTAGAGGAGGAGCCTGAAGAAGCCGAAGGTGAGGATCTCCCAGCGCCAACAAGTCCGGCCACGATCACCGCGGCAGCTCCCGATGCCGAGCAGGGAAAGGCCACCGCCCCAGCTCCAACTGCAGGTCCGACAACCAGCCCAAGTACAACCGCAAATGCCGGGTCGGTAGCCAGCCCTGGACTAGTTGTAGGCGTGGATCCGGCGCCTGCCTTTGACTCAGCATCCCCGGCTAGCTCCGCCTCGCTGTCGGTCTCTGCCAAAATCAGCTTCAACCAGGTTTGGTTTGCCTATGACCGCGATCAGTGGGTCTTGAAGGACGTCACCTTCTCAGTTTGGCCTTTAGAAACGGTAGCTATCGTCGGCGCCACCGGAGCCGGAAAAACTTCACTTATCAACTTGCTGGACCGTTTTTATGAGCCGCAACGGGGAAGCATTGCCATCGACGGGGTGGACATTCGCCTCCTCCCCAAAAGTGAATTGCGGCGGCGCATCGGCTTGGTGCTTCAGGATAGCCTACTCTTTGCCGATGACGCCCTGACCAATATCCGCCTGGGAAATATGGAAATTAGCGAAGAAAGGGCTTTCCATGCTGCCCAAGCAGTGGGAGCGGACCAGTTCTGGTCTGCTCCTGCCCACAGCCTCTCAGCCGGGCAAAAACAACTTTTAGCGTTAGCCCGCATCCTGGCCTTTGACCCCGAGATTGTGGTACTGGATGAGGCCACTGCCAACTTAGATCCGGAAACCGAAGCCCAGGTGCAGGCCGCCCTCCAGCGCACCACCAGCCAGCGCACCACCATGATCATTGCCCACCGCCTAAGCACGGTCCAGGTGGCCGACCGCATCATCGTCATGCACCAGGGACAGGTAGCAGAGCAAGGCACCCACCAAGAACTGTTAGCTGCCCGCGGCCTCTACTTCCACCTTTGGCAACTGCAATCGTTGGATTAAGTAAGCCGCCCCTAAAGTCTCCATCCTACGGCTAGGTTGCCTGTTTCCTGGGCAGACTAAAGGCAAGCCCAGAGGCCACGACCATGCCACCAATAATTTGGCCAAGGAGGTTAAGCTAATGGCTGATGGCGAGCGGCAGAAGCTAGTGCTCGAAGCTGAAGATGAGCTAGATCAGTTAAAGCAACAAGTAGCCCAGGATTTGGGCTTGGATGATGACATCCAAAAGCGGGGCTGGGAGAATATGACCACCCGCGAGGTAGGGAAAATCGGCGGACAGATGGTCAAGCGGATGATCAAGCGAGCGGAAGCGGAGATGGCCCAGGAAGGGCCAGCCGCGCCGGCGGGCCGGGCGGAACCGAGAGATCTCGCGGCCCAGGAAGGGCCGGGGCCCCAAGCCAACCAAGCGCCTGAACCCGAGCAGGCTCCTGAAGCCAGCCCCGGGGCTCGGCCTCGTCGCCCCCAGAGACAGCGCCTATAAGGGATCGGGCAAGCCGCACGGGCCATCCTTTAAGGTTGGGGCCAAGTTCCCTTCGCCCAGAAATTTTACCGGTATAGCTTGGTTGCCCCTTGCATCCTCCCCCGGTTTATGATGTAATGGTGCCTGATCTCATTGGGGGTAGGGTGAAGGAGATGGCCTACGATCAGGGGAGGACTCCCCTTTTTGATGCGCTGAAGCGCTACATTGCCGATGATGTTTTGCCCATGCACGTTCCCGGCCACAAGCAGGGCCGGGGCTTGCCCGAGTTTCAGCGCTTTGTGGGCAAGCCGGTGCTGGCCATGGATCTTACCTGCCTACCTGATTTAGACAACATCTGCAATCCCCGCGGGGTCCTGGCTGAAGCTGAAGCTTTAGCAGCTCAAGCCTACGGGGCTGAGCACGCCTACTTCCTAGTCAACGGCACTACCGCCGGTATTCAAACCCTCATGATGGCAGTCTGCCGCCCCGGAGAAGAAATAATCATCCCTCGTAACGCCCATAAATCGGCCATGGGCGGCCTGGTGCTGAGCGGCGCCCGCCCGGTTTACATCGAGCCGGAGATGAACCGCGAGTTCGGCATCTCCATGGGCATCACCCCCGAGCGGGTGGAGAAGGCCATTCGCCTCCATCCCCGAGCCAAGGCGGTATTTGTGGTTTACCCCAACTATTACGGAACCGCCTGCGACCTGGAAGGCATCGTCCGGGTGGCTCACAGCCACAAGATCCCGGTAATCGTGGACGAGGCCCACGGGGCCCATTTCCACTTCCACCCGGATCTTCCCCCCTCGGCCATGGAATGCGGCGCCGACCTGGTGGCAGCCAGCGCCCATAAGCTCACCGGTTCCATGACCCAAAGTTCGCTGCTTTTAATGCAGGGGCGGCTGGTGGATCATCGCCGGGTCAAGGCAGCCTTAAATTTAACCCAGACTACCAGCCCTTCCTACGTGCTTTTGGCCTCCCTGGATGTGGCCCGCAAACAAATGGCCCTGCATGGCAGGAAGCTTTTAGACCGTACCCTGGCCTTGGCCCAAGAGTTACGCCAGGAAGTCAAAAAGCTTCCCGGTTTAGTCCTCCTAGGCGAAAACGTGGAGGGGCTTCCCGGCTGCCAAGCGGTTGACCCTACCAAGGTAACCATCAATGTCCAGCGGCTAGGCATTACCGGCTACGAAGCCGAGAAGATCCTCCGGCGACAATTCCACCTCCAGGTGGAGCTTTCCGACCTTTATAACATCATTCTCTTGGTGACCATCGGCGACGATCGCCGGACCATTGCCCGCGCCAAAGGGGCCTTGCGCGGCTTGGTAGCTTCGAGGCGGCGGCACAACCTAGTGCGCTACTGCCCGCCGCTACCCGATATTCCCCCGGTGGGAGTCCTACCCCGGGAAGCCTTTTATGGAGAGAAGCGGCGAGTGCCTCTAGAAGAAGCAGCCGGAGAAATTAGTGCCGAGACCATCACCGCTTACCCGCCCGGGATTCCCCTGGTCTGCGCCGGCGAATACCTCACCCGCGAGGTGCTGGATTACATCCAGGTCCTAAAGGCTGAGCACGCCGAACTCCAGGGCGCTGAAGACCCAGAGCTTAAAGAAATCCAGGTGCTCAAGAAGGTTAGCGCTCTAGCCAGCGTCCAAGAAGAGCAAGAGCAAGCTGGGACGCAAGCCAAGATGATGTATAATAGTTAAAGGGAAATAAGGGGTGCATCCGAAAGAAGCATGAAAATGCCGAGGATGCTGGCGCAAGGCGACTTTGGGCGAGCCTCGCGAGACGTCGGCGAGACCGAGCCCGGAGGCGGGGCCGAGGACAGGACGTCCGAGGCCGGCCTCTTGAGACAGGAGGTCGAATTGGCCGGGAACCCCGCCGAAGGGCGAGG
>JACIYF010000137.1 GCA_014360065.1 Clostridia bacterium
GCGCCTCCAGCTGCTTCATAGTCTCCAGGGCCACGCCCACTACGATCAAGAGCGAGGTGCCGCCAAAAGCAATGTTCATTCCGGTGGTGGCCTCAACAAAGTTAGGTAAAAGCGCAATTATCGCCAGGAATATTGCCCCGGCCAGGGTAATCCTGGACAATACCCGTTCGATGTACTCGGCCGTAGGCCGCCCTGGGCGCAGGCCCGGGATAAAACCACCATACTTCTTAATGTTATCAGCAACATCCCGGGGGTTAAAAGTCACCGCCGTATAGAAGTAAGTGAAGAAAATAATCAGCAGCGCGTAAAGGCTGAGGTAGAAAGCCGTCCCGGGCCTAAAAATCCTAGTTACTGCTGCCATAAAGGCATTGTTAGGAAACCAAGTGCTGATGGTCGACGGAAACAAAAGGATAGAAATGGCGAAGATCACGGGGATAACCCCAGCTTGGTTTACCCGCATGGGTATATGGGTGCTCTGGCCACCATAGACTCTCCGCCCGACCACCTTCTTGGCGTATTGTACCGGGATGCGCCGCTGCCCCTCGTTCATAGCTACGATACCGCCAATGACCACTACCGCCATAACCAAGAAGAAAATTAAGGCTACAACGCTGGCCTCACCGGTGCGAACGTATTGCACTACCTGGTAGCCCATACTGGGGAACCGGGAAACAATACCGGCAAAGATCAGCAAAGAAATGCCGTTGCCGATTCCCCGCTCGGTAATCATCTCTCCCATCCACATCAGGAATATGGTACCGGCAGTCAAGCTGATTACGATTACAGCATAATTCCAAAATGAAGGGTGGGCCAGGGCGGGAACGCCCGCGGTCGTGCTTCGCCCCAAAAAGATGGCCATGCCGGTGGCTTGGATAGCGCCCAGGAGCACGGTCCCGTACCGGGTGTAAGCAACAATCTTCTTGCGGCCTTCTTCCCCTTCCTTGGCCAGCCTCTCCAAATAGGGAATTACCACCGTTAAAAGCTGCATTATAATGGAAGAGTTAATGTAGGGCACTATGCCCATAGCAAAGACGGAAAGATTCTTAAAGGCGCCGCCGGAAATAATATCAAAGAAGCCGAACAGCGTTCCCTCCCGAAGTAGGGCAGCAACGCCCTCCGGGTTTATGCCAGGCACGGGAATGTGAGCTCCCAGCCTAAAGATCACGAACATCCAAGCGGTAAACGTGATCTTTTTGCGCAGGTCAGGAAGCTGCCAAGCCTTGACCAGAGTTTCTAACAACTAGACCACCTCAGCTCGGCCACCGGCTGCCTCAATCTTCTTAGCAGCGGATTCGCTAAAGGCATGAGCCCGCACCACTAGCGATCGCTTGAGGTCGCCCTGCCCTAGGATTTTGACCCCATCCCTAATCTCTTTAATGATACCGCTCTCCACCAGCAACTCGGGGGTAACTTGGGTCCCGTCGGCAAAACCATTGAGCCGGTCCAGGTTGACCACGGTCATGACCTTGCGGTTAACGTTCTTGAATCCCCGCTTGGGTATACGGCGCACCAAGGGCATTTGGCCGCCCTCAAACCCGCGCCGAACTCCTCCGCCCGAGCGAGCCTTTTGCCCCTTGTGGCCGCGCCCAGCAGTTTTGCCGTTGCCGGAGCCAATACCCCGTCCCACTCGAAAAGGCTTTACCCTCGCGCCCTGGGGAGGCACCAGGTTATTTAACCTTACCATGTTTCTACCTCCTAACGGCTGTAGTCGCCCTCGGCTTCAACTTCTTCCACCGCCAAGAGGTGGGCCAGCTGCTTGATCTTGCCCCGAATATCAGGGGTATCGTGATGCAGCCGAGAATGCTGAAGCCGACTCAATCCCAAAGCCTTGGCCGTCGCCCGCTGTTTAGGCGAACTGCCAATTAGGCTCTTTACCAACGTAACTTTAAGCATCCTTGCCATCGCTCCCGCCTCCCATCTACCCCAGCAACCGTTCCGCCGGGACTCCACGCAGCCGGGCCACTTCTTCAGCCCGCTTCATCAGTTTTAAGCCCTCTATGGCGGCATAGGCCATGTTGATGGGATTGGAGGAACCTAAGGACTTGGTCAATACATCTTTGACGCCCGCCAACTCCATAACCGCTCGCACCGCACCCCCGGCGATTACGCCGGTACCTTCGGAGGCGGGGCGAATCATCACCTTGCCAGCCCCAAAATGGCCGATTACCTCGTGGGGAACGGTGGTCCCCACCAGGGGTACCTCAATCAAGTTCTTCTTAGCATTTTGGGTACCTTTGCGGATGGCTTCCGGCACTTCTCCTGCCTTGCCCAACCCGACCCCGACATGACCTTGGCCGTCACCAACTACCACCAGGGCGCTAAAGCTAAACCGCCGGCCTCCTTTTACCACCTTGGCCACCCGGTTTATGCTGACTACCTTTTCGGTAAGCTCCAACTCATCGGCATTGATCCGCGGCATTGTCTCCCTCCTTAAAACTCCAGGCCGCCCTCACGGGCCCCTTCTGCCAGCGCCTGAACCCGCCCATGGTAGATGTAGCCGCTGCGGTCAAATACTACCCGGCTAATCCCTCGCTCCAAGGCTTTGGCCGCTAGAGCCAACCCCACCTGGCGGGCAGCTTCCCGGTTACCTCGGTTGGTTAGCTTTTGCCGTAGCTCCGGATCTAGCGTGGATGCCGACACCAGGGTGCGGCCATTGGTATCATCGACAATCTGGGCATACATATGCTTCAGGCTACGGTAGACAGTCAGGCGGGGCCTCTCGGCGGAGCCTGCGATCTTTTTTCTTACCCGCAGATGCTTTCTACGGTGAACTTCTTTGCGGCTCTCCTTTTTAATCACGGCCCTATCCCCCTACTTCTTGGTTCCTACCTTGCCCGCCTTGCGGCGAATGACCTCATTTTCGTACTTTATGCCTTTGCCCTTATAAGGCTCAGGCGGACGAATCGCCCGGATATTGGCAGCTACCGCCCCTACCCGCTCTTTATCGATCCCCTTTACCACCACTTTGTTGGGGGCAGGGACTTCCAGTTCAATCCCCTCTTCCGGCTCAATTTCCACCGGATGGGAATAACCTACCGTAAGCACTAACTTCCGCCCTTGCTTGGCAGCGCGGTAACCTACACCTACCAGCTCCAGCCCCTTTTCATAGCCCTTGGAGACTCCATGAACCATGTTGGCCACCAAGCTCCTAGTCAGCCCGTGCAAGGCCCGATGCCGAGGCTGGTCGCTGGGGCGGGTAACCCTGATTTGGCCGTTCTCCTTGGATATGCTCATCTCCGGGTGCAGCTCCTTGGTCAGCTGCCCCTTAGGCCCCTTTACAGTAACCAGGTTGCCTTTAATATCCACTTCCACTCCCTGGGGAATGGGAATGGGTTGCTTTCCAACTCGAGACACCTCTTCACCCCCATTTACCAGATGTAGCAGAGTACTTCTCCGCCTAACCCCTGTTCCCGCGCCTTTTTGTCGGTCATTATCCCCTTGGAGGTAGAAATAATAGCAATTCCTAATCCTCCCAGCACCCGCGGTACTTGGTCCTTGCGCACATAAACTCTGAGACCAGGCTTGGAAATGCGCCTGAGGCCGCTGATCACCCGCTCCCGCTCGGGGCCATACTTGAGGTAGAGGCGAAGGATACCCTGCTTCCCATCCTCTACGTATTCATAATCCCGGATAAACCCTTCCTCCTTGAGAATCTCGGCCATGGCCCGCTTTACTTTGGAGGCAGGGATTTCTACCTTCTCGTGCCGGACTGTATTGGCGTTGCGAATCCGGGTCAAGAAATCAGCAATCGGATCGGTCATCGCCACGGAGCATACCCCCTTTCAAGTTTGTAGACCCTACCAGCTGGCTTTAGTGATACCGGGAATTTCTCCTCGGTAAGCCATTTCCCGGAAGCAAATGCGGCAGATCCCAAACTTGCGCATGTAGCCATGAGGCCGCCCGCAGATCTGGCACCGATTGTGATGGCGCACTTTAAACTTCTGGGGCCTTTTGGCCTTGGCAATCATCGATTTCTTAGCCACGCTGCTCCTCCTCTTTTACTGGCTCATTAATCGTGGAAAGGAACGCCCAAGAGCCTTAGGAGCTCCCGAGCCTCCTCATCGGTTTTGGCGGTGGTAGTAATGCATATGTCCATGCCCCGGACTTTCTCCACCTTGTCATAATCGATCTCAGGAAAGATCAGCTGCTCCCTGAGCCCTAAATTGTAGTTGCCGCGCCCGTCAAAGCTATCAGCGGAAACCCCACGGAAATCCCGCACCCGGGGAAGAGCCACGTTGATCAGCCGGTCCAAAAACTCGTACATCCGGTCCCCGCGGATAGTCACTTTGCAGCCGATCGGTACTCCGGCCCTCACCTTGAAGGCGGCAATCGAGCGCTTAGCCCTGGTTACGACCGGCCGCTGTCCGGCAATCGCTGTCAGGTCATTGACGGCTGCGTCCAGAAGCTTGGGGTTCTGGGTAGCATCGCCAACTCCCATATTGATTACCACCTTTTCCACCTTGGGGACCTGCATGGGATTCTTATAGCCGAACTTTTTCATCAAGGCCGGCCTGACCTCGCTAAGGTATTTCTCTTTTAGGCGGGGCAAACCCATCTGCCAAACCTCCTCACTTGTCCAGCACCTCGCCGCATTTCTTGCAGTAGCGCACTTTCTTTCCATCCGCCAGGAATTTCCGCCCCACCCGGGTAGGAGTATTGCAGCTTCCGCAGACTACCATAACCTTACAGGCAGGAAAGGGGGCCTCGCGCTCCTGGATACCGCCCTGCTGCATTTTTGGCGTCGGCCTAAGGTGCTTCTTAACAATATTTACTCCTTCCACCACCACCCGGCCCTGGTCCGGAATGACGGTCAGGACTTTTCCCTTTTTTCCAGCATACTTCCCGCTCAACACTAAAACCGTGTCGCCCTTCTTAACGTGGCATTTGGCCCGACTCACAGGTATCACCTCCGTTAAAACCGCCATTGTCGGTGGACAGCCGCCACAACCGCCGTCCACCCCCCGTCCCCAAGAACCATCCCGCGCCTCGACTCCGACCGGGGATGCGCCCAGACGGCGGCTCTTGCCACTGCCCACCAACAATCGGAGTACTTACAGCACCTCCGGTGCCAGAGAGACAATCTTCATGAAATCGCGCTCCCTAAGCTCCCTAGCCACCGGTCCAAAGATACGGGTTCCTCGGGGCGTTCCCTGGTCATTGATAATTACAGCTGCATTCTCATCAAAGCGAATGTGGGAGCCGTCTGGCCTACGAATTTCCTTTTTGGTGCGAACCACCACTGCTCGGACCACTTCGCCTTTCTTGACTACTCCGCCGGGGGCTGCCTCCTTGACCGAAGCGATGATGACATCGCCAACGCTGGCATAACGCCGCTTGGAGCCGCCCAAGACCCGGATGCAAAGCAGCTTCTTCGCGCCCGTATTGTCTCCCACTTTTAAGACTGACTCCTGCTGTATCATGGCTTCCCCTCCTATAACTTAGAGGTCAACCTATTCTTCCGCCAGGTCGTGCTCGGGCACTGGCTGAGCGGAAGTCTCCAGGATTTCTGCTACCCGCCAGCGCTTGCGGGCGCTAAGCGGTCGAGTCTCCATGATCAATACTTTGTCGCCTACCCGACAACGATTCTCTTCGTCATGGGCTAGGTAGCGCTTGCTGGTCCGCATCCGCCGCCCGTACAGATCGTGCTTACGAAAAGATTCCACCAGGACAACTACGGTCTTATCCATCTTGTCGCTTACAACCCGGCCCAACCGAACCTTGCGCTTAGGCCTTATATCCGCCAAACCTAGTTCCTCCTTCCTCAGCTACCCTGAGCTGCCCGGCGGGCTGGATCGCCCATCTGGGCGCGCTCCTCCTTCAGTTCCCGCTCCCGGAGTACGGTCTTGACCCGGGCTATATCCCGCCTAACCTCGCGAATCCGAAGGGGGTTATCCAGCTGGCCAGTGGCCATCTGGAAACGCAGGTTAAAGAGCTCTTCCTTGAGGTCCTCCACCTTGCGCTCCAAT
>JACIYF010000138.1 GCA_014360065.1 Clostridia bacterium
CCGAGGACAGGACGTCCGAGGCCGGCCTCTTGAGACAGGAGGTCGAATTGGCCGGGAACCCCGCCGAAGGGCGAGGGGGAGCCATACGGATCGCTGGCGAGCCCATGTGGAGCCGGCGCCAGCGCCCCGGCATGAGAAATGTTTCGGAAGCATCGTACACAAAAACGGGGGTGTAAATTATGGCTAACCGCTTTACCGAAAGAGCGCATCGAGTTTTAGAATTAGCAAGAGAAGAAGCCCAGCGTCTTGGGCATCCTGTGGTAGGCACCGAGCACCTGCTATTAGGCCTTTTGGCTGAAGGAGAAGGGGTCGGGGCCCAGGCTTTGCAAAACTTGGGATTGAATCTGAAACAAGTTAGGGAAGAAGTGATGAGGGCCACTAAGCCAGGCCACGCCTTAGGCGGTATACCAGAACTTTCGCCCAGAGCTAAGCGAGCGCTGGAGCTAGCCAATGAAGAAGCCAGGCGGCAGGGAGTAAATTACATCGGCACTGAGCATATTTTGCTTGGCATCCTGCGGGAGGGAGAAGGGATAGCTGCCCAGATCTTGTCTAGCCTAGGGGTCAGCCCGGAAAAGATTAGAGAGCAAGTGATATCTTTACTGGGCGGCACCTTTGGGCCGGCTGCAGGTGGCGGCGGGCCGAGCCTTGGCGGCATCTGGCCGCTTATGTTTGGGGCTATGCCGGGAGGAGGTTTCCAGATTGGTGGGGGACCAGGAGGCGCTGAAGGGCAAGCGGCGGTTAAGACAGGTCGCCGTGGAACTACCCGGGCTTTAGACCAATTTGGGACTGACCTCACAGCGCTGGCCAAAGAAGATAAGCTGGACCCGGTTGTGGGCCGAGAGCGGGAAATTGAGCGGGTCATCCAGATCCTGAGCCGTCGAACCAAGAACAACCCTGTTTTGGTTGGCGACCCAGGGGTCGGGAAGACTGCCATTGTCGAGGGCCTAGCTCAGCGGATTGCCCAAAACCAGGTACCGGAAACGTTAGCGGATAAACGAGTCGTTTCCCTAGATATGTCTGGGCTTGTAGCTGGATCCAAATACCGGGGAGAATTTGAGGAACGTCTGAAGGCGGTCCTAAACGATATCCGTTCGGCCGGTAACATTATCCTATTTATTGATGAAATGCACACCATCGTTGGGGCCGGCGCTGCCGAAGGGGCTATTGATGCTGCCAACATCCTAAAGCCGGCCCTGGCCAGGGGAGAACTGCAGTGCATTGGTGCTACTACCCTGGATGAATATCGCAAGTATGTGGAAAAAGATGCGGCCTTAGAGCGGCGCTTCCAGCCCATCATGGTGGATGAGCCCACTCGGGAAGAGACAGTTGCTATCCTGCATGGACTTAGGGATCGCTATGAGGCTCATCACCGGGTCAAGATTACCGATGAAGCGATCGAGGCTGCGGCTTCACTATCGGATCGTTACATTACTGATCGCTTTCTTCCCGATAAGGCTATTGATCTGATTGATGAAGCGGCTTCCCGCGTGAGGCTGCGCACTTATACCGCACCTCCTGGGGTCAAAGAATTGGAGAGCCGCTTGGAAGAAATACAAAAGGAAAAGGAAGCGGCCATCAACGCCCAGGAATTTGAAAAGGCGGCCACGTTGCGGGATCAGGAGCGCGAGCTAAAGAAGAAACTGGAGGAGTCCAAATCCCAGTGGGAACGAGAAAAGGGACGCGAAGATTCCGTCGTTACGGCCGAAGATATCGCTGATGTAGTATCCACCTGGACTGGCATTCCGGTATCGAAGCTGGCCCAGGAGGAGAGTGAGCGTTTAGTTCATCTAGAGGAGGTTTTGCATAAGCGGGTCATCGGTCAGGATGAAGCAGTGAGCGCGGTTGCCAAAGCGGTGCGGCGCGCTAGAGCCGGCTTAAAAGACCCGAAGCGCCCGGTAGGCTCATTTATCTTCCTTGGCCCTACTGGTGTGGGTAAGACTGAGCTGGCCCGAGCTCTGGCCGAAGCCCTGTTCGGAGACGAGGAAGCGATGATCCGACTGGATATGTCGGAGTATATGGAGAAGCATACCGTCTCCCGAATGGTGGGAGCACCTCCAGGGTATGTTGGTTATGAGGAAGCTGGCCAGCTTACCGAGGCGGTGCGGCGGCGGCCCTATAGCGTAGTCCTGTTCGACGAGATTGAAAAGGCCCATCCCGACGTTTTTAACATCTTGCTCCAGATCCTTGAGGATGGTCGCCTAACTGACGCCAAAGGGCGTACGGTCGATTTCCGCAATACGGTGGTAATCATGACCTCCAATGTTGGCCTCAGCACTCTGCGACGCGAAGCTACCATGGGATTCGGGCGCCAGGAAGCCAAGGATCGATACGAGGCTATGAAGGAAAAAGTGATGGACGATTTACGGCGCACTTTTCGTCCTGAGTTTCTGAACCGGGTGGATGAAATCATTGTCTTCCATCCTCTTGATCGGGATCACATTCGTAAGATTGTAGATCTGATGCTAGGACAGTTTGCCAAGCGGTTGCAGGAAAGCAACATTACGCTGGAAGTTGACGAGAGCGCCAAGGACATCCTGGTTGCTGAGGGGTTCGATGAAAACTTCGGGGCGCGACCCCTGCGGAGGGCCATTCAGAGGCTGATTGAGGACCCACTGTCGGAGGGCATGATCGATGGCAAGTTCACTGAAGGCGATACCGTTTGGGCTCGCGGTGTGGATGGTAAGATTGAGCTTGACAAAAAGTAAACTAGCGTTCTGGCAAGCTTCGCATAATTGCGCTTAGGACGGCATAGGGTAGGAGGGAGACTGTGGGGGGTCATACTCGGTTTTTCTGCCAAGAGTGCGGTCAAGAGTCACCCAAGTGGGTGGGGCGCTGCCCTAATTGCGGGGCCTGGAACACCATGGTAGAGGAAGTCTTAAATACAACCAAGAAAGGCCGCAAAGAAACTGGTATGTCCCCTAGAGTCGACCCTCCTGTATCCATTGTGGAGGTAACTAGTGAGGCTGACCAGCGTTACCCTACCGGCATGGGAGAACTGGACCGGGTTTTGGGAGGTGGATTGGTACCGGGATCAGTGGTACTGGTAGGCGGAGATCCCGGTATCGGCAAGTCCACCCTGCTGCTTCAGACTGCCAGCAACCTGAGCCGGTCTTTAAGTGGCGGCAGACGGAATGCCAGGGTGCTGTACATATCGGCGGAAGAATCGGTGCGGCAAGTGAGAATACGAGCCGAGCGGCTGGGCGCTGTTCAACCAAATCTATACCTGGTTAGCGAAACCCAGGTCGAAAACGTTATCAGCCATATTCACGAGTTTAAGCCTGTGGTAGCGATAGTGGATTCAGTACAAACGGTCTACAGCTCTGAGTTGGAGACAGCCCCGGGGAGCGTAAGCCAAGTTCGGGAGTGTGCAGCCCAGATAGTTTGTGCGGCCAAGGCTAGCGGAACGGCGGTGTTTCTGGTTGGGCACGTTACTAAGGAGGGAATACTAGCTGGTCCGCGGGTATTGGAGCATGTGGTAGACGCTGTCCTATATTTGGAAGGGGAGCGACATCATGCTTTTCGGATCCTGCGGGCCATCAAGAATCGCTTTGGTTCCACCAATGAAATTGGGGTATTTGAAATGCAGGACGGGGGCTTGGTTGAAGTTGCTAACCCATCAGAATTGTTTTTGGCCCAGCGACCGGTAGGAGCAACCGGCTCAGTTGTAGTTGCTAGCTTAGAAGGTACCCGACCGGTACTGCTGGAAGTTCAGGCTTTGGTTACCAGTACAACTTATGGGAATCCCCGCCGGCTGGCCAGCGGGGTTGATGTTGGTCGGGCTATACTGTTAATCGCTGTGCTTGAAAAAAAGACGGGCTTGAATCTCGGCAGTTATGACGTTTATGTCAACGTAGCCGGAGGAATAAGAACTGAGGAACCGGCTGCGGACTTAGGCATCTGCTTGGCTGTGGCCTCAAGTTTTCGAAATGTACCTTGCGATAATCAGACCGTGGTATGTGGGGAGGTGGGCCTTACCGGAGAGGTTCGGGCCATAAGTCGGCCTTTGCAACGGCTGCAGGAAGCTTATCGGTTGGGCTTTCACCGGATCGTGCTTCCAGCCCGCAACGTAGCCCGCCTAGGCCACGTAGAAGACCAATCCCGTTATCAGGGTATGCAGGTAGTAGGCGTGAATTCGGTACGCGAGGCCATGGAGGCGGTATTTACCGGGTGATATTTGGTTTAAAGAGGGGAAGGTTAGATAGACAAGATGAAGGAGGTACCAGATAAGTTCCTTCAGGCATTGCGCCTAGTTGCTCCTGGTACTGTTATTCGCGAGGGATTGGATAATATCTTGCGCGGTCGCACTGGCGCTTTGATTGTTATCGGTGATAGTCCGGAGATTAGGGAAATTGCTGAAGGCGGGTTTGAGCTCAATGCGGAGCTTACCGCTACCGGCCTCTATGAATTGTCCAAAATGGACGGGGCCATTCTTGTATCCGGTGATGGGCAAAGGATTCTTAGAGCTAACGTACATTTGGTGCCTCAGGCAGTTATCCCATCCCAGGAGACTGGCATTCGCCACCGCACTGCGGAGCGAGTGGCCCGCCAAACCGGTGCAATTGTCATAGCCATTTCCCAACGCCGCAGCATCATCACTCTCTATCAAGGACCATTCAAGTATGTAGTTCGAGATACAGGACTAATACTGGCGCGGGCCAATGAGGCGTTGCAAGCTCTGGAGAAATATCGGCGGGTGCTAGATAAGTTTCTCAACACTCTTACAGTTCTGGAGTTCGAGGAGGCAGTTACCGCGCACGATGTGGTAAAGGTAATTCAAAGGGTAGAGATGATTGGCAGGGTGATGGATGAGATTGATTTCTACATAATCCAGCTGGGAAATGAGAGTCGCCTGGTGACCTTGCAGCTGGAGGAGATGACCGGGGGGTTGAGGGAAGAAGGGGAGCTAGTTATTAGGGATTATTTCGTGGCTGGCGGGGAACGGGCGTGGGAACAGGTACGCAAACAGCTGAATCAGTGTTCTCCAGAGGAAATCCTGGAACCGCTAGTTATAAGTCGCATCATGGGTTTTGGAGGTACCCTGGCAGCTTTGGAACAACCGGTTACACCTCGGGGTTATCGGGTCTTACGAAAGATCCCTCGCCTGCCCATGGCAGTAATAGAGAATTTGGTTGCTGCTTTTGGCACTTTGCCCCGGATCGTAGAGGCTACGGTGGAAGCTTTAGATGCGGTGGATGGCATTGGGGAAATCCGGGCCAAGGCCATAAAAGAAGGGCTCGCCAAATTGCGCGAGCAAGTATTGCTGGAGCACTACAGCTAATTACTGGCTACCTTTCACGATCGGCTCACGTGTTTATGCCAGGCTAAAAATCCCCAAGCAGTTTAATCTTTCATTTTCTTTGCTCATGATATCCTGGAGGCTGAGGTCTAAGGTATTGCAGATGGCGGCCAAATAGAAGAGGGCTTCTCCTATCTCAGTCTCTATAGCTTCGCGACATTCGGGGCAAAGGGAGCCGCGAACGTGGTTGTCAAGCAAGTTCTTCAGTTCCCGAAAGGATACGTTGGTGGGAAATGGCTGGCGCTCGGCTTGGATCTGCAGACAACCGCAACTGGTAGCAGCTTTAACAATGGCTCGGTTCAAATGGGCTGACGCTTCTTGGGATTTAGAGATAATATCAAGAATGCTATAATGGCGCCAGGTAGACTCGCGGACGTTATGTTGAAACTCGTCACAGACGGTGGCTTTCACGGACCTTTCCTCCTTTGTGCGGATTGGGGCCAGGTATGCTCCGTGATAGGTACAGTTTAATTATAGATACCCACAACTTGTCCTGTCAATTTTAACTTGGCTTGCCTGGAGGTCAAGCCCAAAGGACCTAACGATCGATTCAGTTCTTAGTGTAAAATAATCGTGGGATTTCCCATTGT
>JACIYF010000139.1 GCA_014360065.1 Clostridia bacterium
CCTGGTACCGGCGCCGGCACCGGGGAGGGCGCTGGGGCAGGTGCTGTAGCCGGCGGCGCTAGCGCTGGAGCCACCGACGGCGCTGCAACCTGCGCCGGTGCTGAGGCAGAAGGTATCTCCGGCGCCGGAGCCTGTAAGTGGGCTACTAGCCCCAGCCCGCCCTGGCCTTGGGACCGCCTGTCCTCGATAGCGGACTGGTAAACTTCGAGGAAGCGCTGGGCAGCAGCCTGGCTGGAGTGATGGGCCTCCACATACCGGCGGGCGGCCTGGCCGATGGATGCGGCCAGCTCCGGCTGCTCCCGTAAGGTATTGATGGCCCGGCTTAGGGCAGCTACATCCCGCTGCGGCACCAACCAGCCGGTCTTTTCGGGCTGGATCAGTTCTTTTAAGCCTCCAATACTGGAAGCCACCACCGGCAGGCCAGCCGCCATCCCCTCCAGAGCGGCTATGGAGGTAGCCTCCTCCACCCCGGCAGAGGTTACAGATGGCACTAGGACCAGGTCAGAGACTGCATACAGCTCTTCGATGGCATCCCGGCCAAGCGCCCCTAGGAGCCGGACGTGGTCCGAAAGCCTATCTCGCCGGATGGCCTCTTCCAAGCTCCGCCGCTCTTCGCCCTCGCCAGCGTAAACTAGGAAATAATCAGGATGAAGGGCTAAAAGCGACGGTAAAGCCAAAAGCGGGTAGATAACCCCATTTTTCTCCGTCAGGCGGCGGGGGCAAAATAGGATGTAGGCGTCGGGAGGAAGGCCGTAGCGCTTCCGCAATTTTTCCCGCCAACCTTGGCCGGCCTGCCGGGCTTGGGCCTCCCGTAGCCTCAAGGGGTCGAAGGAATCCAGATCGATGAAATTGGGAATGACGGTGACGCCTTCGGTTCGCCCCACCCGATCTTTTACGTAATTGGCCAAGCGGGTATCGACGGTGATGATCCGGTCCGCCTCCCGGTAGGCCTGATCTTCCATGTCCAAGAAAAACTTCTCCGCCGGGCTGCCGGCGGCAATGGAGCCCTTGCTCACTGCTTCCCAGGCCATATAGCCGTGCAAGGTGAGGACTACTGGGGCAGAGGCGGCGCTGGCCGCCTTTCTGGCGGCCAGCGCCGCAAACACATCCTCAGCATTAATGACGTCCGCCGGCAGCCGCCGCTGGATGACTCCAGCAAGAAGCCTCCTCCTAGCCCGGTGCGAGACCACCATCCCCAACCCCCGCCGCCAGCGGTTGAGGAGAAAGGACGGCCCCTGCACTCCTAGGAGCCGCAGGTAAGCCGGCAGATCGCTAAATGAGGCAATATCGACTTCATGGCTGGCTTGGGTTAGCGCCCGCGCCAACATGCTCATATGGGTAGATAAGCCGCCAGCGTGGGGGTAATTAAAGGAAGCTGCCATGAGTATACGCAAAGACAACATCTCCTTAGGCGTCCCTGGTATTGTACCCAGCCACCTCGGAAAACAGCGCCTGGGTCTCGGCCAGCATCCGCTGAGCGCTAAACTGGGCGACCACCCGCCGGTAGCCGGCTTGGCCGAGCCCCCGGGCCAACTGAGGGTCGGCCAATACCCGCCGGATGGCGGTAGCCAGGGCCCCGGCGTCGGCCGGGGGCACCAGGAGCCCGCTTTTTTCATCCTCCACTATTTCCGGGATCCCCCCTACCCGGGTAGCCACCACCGGCTTCTCCAAGGCCATGGCCTCCAGCAAAACCAGCCCCAAGCCCTCCATCAAAGATGGTAACACGAATACGTCCATTCCCGCTAGCCACCGGGGAACATCGTTGCGATACCCGGCAAAAGTGACCGCCCCACCTAGCCCCAGCTCCTCTACTTGGCGGCGTAGCCGGGCCTCTTCCAAGGCCTCGACGCCGCTGCCTCCGCCGCCAATTATGATTAAATGGGCTTGGGGGAAGGCCCTCAGCACCTCCGCAAAGGCCAAAATCAAATAACCTAGGCCCTTGACCGGGTGCAGCCGGGCCACCGTGCCAATGACCGGTCCGGGCACCGGCTTCCCGGGATACCCGAGTCTAGTCTGGGCCTTATGGCCGGCGCCGGCGACTTCCTCGGTAGCCGCCACGCCCGCCCTATCCCCAGGGGTTTGGCCAGTTTGGCCTATCGCATGGCCTTCCCCGGCTTCATTCCTGGCCCCTTCCCCGGCCCCCATTTTGGCTCCTACCCCCGCCCGCCGCCGGTATTCCTCCATCTCCAGGCCATGGTAGATGATCTGGATCTTTTCCGGCGCTACCCCGCGCTGCTCTAAATACCGAGCAATGCTTTGGGAAATGGCGATGAACCGGCGAGTGCGCTTCTGGGTAGCT
The DNA here is from genome assembly GCA_014360065.1 of Clostridia bacterium. Classification (NCBI taxonomy): domain Bacteria; kingdom Bacillati; phylum Bacillota; class Clostridia; species Clostridia bacterium. The sequence goes on from JACIYF010000139.1 coordinate 2,300, forward strand.
CTCTCCATCAATTCCGCTGCCAGACGGCGCCAGGCATTCCCGTAGTCATGGGCCAGGACGCTGTGGACGGTGGTAACGACGGGGATGCCCAGCCGGGAGCCGATCAGCCTCCCGAAGAAGTTGGCCCGCACTCCATGGGTATTGATGAGGTGGGGCCGAAATTGGGCTACCGCCCTCGCCAGCTTTCGACCAGCAGGATCGCGCCGTCCGGCCGGGACCACCCGGGTCTCCCAACCCAGGTCGCGGATTCGCCCGGTTAGGGCTTCGCCTCGGATATCTAAATAAAGTACCTGGAAACGGCCTCGATCCAGGCCCTTCAGGATGGTCTCTAGGTATTGGGGGGCTCCTCCTTGGCTTCCGCCCCCGTAGATTACTGCCACTCGAATCGGCAAGCCATCAGCTCCTAGGCCACTTGTTGTCTCCTGCATTGGGCCAGCGCCTGCGCCGCCGGCTGGTGATCGTCGCCATTGGCAGGCCGGCCCTCCAGGCTCATTATTATGCCCATGAACAGCCAGATGAAAAGAGCGGTCTGGTGGATTTCCCAAATACCGGCCACAAAGGATTGGATTAGGAGCCCTATAAAGGAAGCGGTCATGCCGGCAATAATGGCCCGCCAGCGGGGGCTCGCCTCCCGGTGATAAATCTGGTAGGCAGCGCGGACAAAGGTCACTAAGAACCAAGCAAAAACGGCCAGCCCCACTAGGCCCAATTCAGCTGCCACCTGAACAATCTGGTTGTCCAGCCACACCCCTTGCCAGTAGGAGAGGCCCACCTCCAGGAAAGCCGGACTACCCATTAACTTGGCTACCGCGCCTCCAAACCGGCCTGGGCCCACCCCCAGCCAAGGGTGCATACTCAAAACCTCTAAACCCTTCATCCAAGCAAAGATCCTGCCCGAATACGAGCTCTGGCTCAGATAATCGGAGCTAAATCCAAAGGCGATCCGGTCCAAGATGCCCGGCATGACCGCCGGAACTAGCAAAGCCGCCAGCAGCAGACCGAGCAAGAGACGCCGGTCCCGAACCAGCCCCAGGTAAAGGATGGCAGCCACCAGCCCCAGCATGGCCCCGCGGGAATAGGTAAAGGCCAAGGCTCCGGCCATGATTAGAGCAGCCATACCAGCCAGGCTCCGCCACCCCCAATTCTCCCCCCGGGTAAGGGCTAGGGCCAAGGCAGGGGGGATGAAGGCCAACAGGAAGCCGCCAAAGGTATTGGGGTTGGCCATGGTGCCAAAAACCCGCGTGCTGATGTCCTCTTCCGGATCTACCCAGGAAGGTGGAGTCTCAACCCCGGTAAGCTTCTGAAACCATCCGTACAGAGCCAAGATGGTGGCTAGGGCTATAAGCAGAACCACCAAGCGCCAGAGCATCGAGCGCGAAGGTTTGATTTGAACAATGATTACATAAAGAAGAGCAAACTGCAAAAAGGCCCTGAGCCCAGCTATACCGGTAAATACAGGCACCCGGTTGGCAACGATGGATAGCACCCCTACGGCCAGCAGAACCGCCAGGGGAATATCAGTGCTGGCCGGCGCCAGCCGCACTTCGCCCAGGAAGAAAACCCGCACCAGGAGGGCCACAGTCATTACCGCCAGCACTGCCTCCACCGTATACTTGGCATTATAGGGCAGATAGGTGTTAATAAGGGCTAGCTCCACGGGCACGAACAAACAAATGTATAGTATCCCTAGCTCGGGACGAAGATAAATCCAAGCTGCAACCAATAGCCCAAGCAGAATAGCCGTCAAAAGTAGGCTGCCGGTTCGCGCATATACAATGGCGCAGCCCAACAGGTAGACAGCTGAAGCCACCATAGCGTGCTCTCGCGCTAGGCCCAGAAAAAGGCTTGAGCTCGCAAGCCTCCGGCCCCATGACCCCAGCGGCAAGGTAAATCGCAGTATGCCCCGGTAAATTGCCCTAAGGCCCGCCCAGGTCAATGACTGCTGCGCCAGCGGTAGCGTAGCCGGGGGATCTAGCACCAGAACCCGCGCCAAGATGCTTCCCCGGCCCAGGCAGACCAGAGTCCGCCACAGCCATTCCAGGAAAGCAGCAAGGCAGCTGCCCGCCCATATATTCTCCCACTGGCCAGCTAAATTTCGGCCCCACCTGACCGCCGAACTATGCTCAACCCAACCTTCCCACTGACTCAAATCGCTCCCTCGCTTTTTGACCGCTTGGCCTACGCCTTGCATACCAATTCTTACACCAGACCTCTGTTCCCGGCCCAGGGCTTACTTCGAGATGGGCTCCACCGAAAGGATGTTGGCATTGTTGGCCCGGAAATTATCAGTATGGACTTTAATTACGTCCCCCACCAGCATCTCGTTGCCGCCTACCTTGGCGGTGCCATGGCCAAGCTGTCCTTTGCCCTCGACGGTGATATAGACCTCCTTGTAATAAGGGTCCGAGACTACCACCCGGGTACCGTCGTCCTTGGTAGTAACCACCTTCAGGGGCTGGACCTTGACATCAGTTATCCTTCCTAAGGCTCCGCCGCTAACCACGCTAATCTGATCCCCTACCTTAAGCGCTTCGGCCACATCGGGCTTTACGTAGTCGACATATAGCAATACCTTTACTGGCTGGCCTTGGTCAATGGTTATCTGGTGGGACAATCGGGGCCAAGCCACCACCAAGGCGGCGCCGATGACCAGGATCACCACCAGCAGATCGATCAAGTTGATGATTCCCAATAACCGTCCTTTGGCATCCACTAACCGCATTCCTTTCGCTCCCTTCAACCTTGGCTACAACAAGATCTCTCTTTTCGACAGCAGCGCCAAGGTTCCTGCAAGGCCTAAGTTCAAGTTTCTGGCAGCAAGCAGGTATAGGAGTAGGCGAAGTAATGGGACAGCCCTCTACTAGCTTGCCGACAGACTGACGGACATCGGGCATGGGGTAAACAAAGCAATAACCAGGCCGGAAACTAGTGCCGAGAACCTGTTGACGGTAAATTGCATAGGCGTATACAGTAATAAGTAGCCCGATGGGTAAGTAAGGGAAAAGTTAAGGTGAGGTAAAAAGTTTTGAAAAAAATCACAAATTCTACCGGACCCCCCTTTACAACCTTGGAAATAACAGTTATAATGTGAACGGGGTCACAAGGGGGCCTCGGCGGCCAATCGCCACAGCACCAAGGCCAAGCCATGAAGGCGAGCCCAGGAGGCGGATTAGACAGAATAAAATCAAGAGCATTGAAAGTATAAGGGTTCACTCAACATCGCCTATTTCCACTTAGCAAGGGCAACCCTTAAAATTTAAATCAACTTTGTACTCGCTTTCACTTGACGCCAGAGCTGAAAACGAACCTTGCTGCAAAAATAGCCAAAATATTGTGGGTGACGTATAAATTCCAAGAACATGGGAACTATGAATATGACGAATGGGTATCACCAATATGGCGACTGCGAGATGGGAAACCGGAGAGAGGAAAGCGGAGGAAGATTAGGGAGACAGTACCGGCGGGTAGCCGAGGGTAAAGCAAGTTAACCAAGTTACTGGTGGAAGGGGGTTTTGGGATGAGCAGAATTACCG
>JACIYF010000140.1 GCA_014360065.1 Clostridia bacterium
GCGTGAAACGCTCCTCAAAGAGTTTGACCTGGCAAGAGTATCAAGGAACCCGGCCATTTATGATACGGACAAATTGACTTGGATAAACGGGCATTACTTGCGGGAGACGCCGTTGGACAAAATTGTCGATCAAGCGTTGCCGTTTTTGAAAATGCGCGGTTGGATTGAGCCCTCAGTACCGGAAACCGAGCAATATGCGAGACGAGTTGTGGCTACTGTGCGCGATCGGGTCAAAACGCTGGCTGAGATTGCGGATGCATCGGAATACTTCTTTAACGAAGTAACTAGCTATGAGGAAAAGGGAGTTCGGAAGTATTTTCGAAGCCAGGAAACGTTGGTTGCCCTGAGAGTTGTGTCACAAAGGTTGGAGAAGCTATCGCCATTTACCAAAGACAACACGGAAAAGATTTGTCGGCAGACGGCAGAGGAGCTTGGCATATCTGCGGGCAAGATTATTCACCCCATCAGGCTGGCGGTATCGGGTCGTACGATGGGCCCAGGTCTATTTGATATATTAGAAGTTTTAGGTCGTGAACGAGTTGTTAGGCGGATAAAACGAGCCATAGCCTATATAGAACAGAGCGGCACTACAACCGCTATACCTAATAATGTTGCCAATAAGAAATAAAGCTGACAAGCTAAAAAAGAGGCCCTTCGGCTTGGGGCCTCTTTTTTGTAGCGCTAACGGGAGTCGAACCCGTGTCTCCACCTTGAGAGGGTGGTGTCCTAGGCCACTAGACGATAGCGCCAAACCTACCTTCCGGCTGCGGGACCAGGATTCGAACCTGGGCAACATGATCCAGAGTCATGGGTGCTACCGCTACACCATCCCGCAGTATCTTGCCACCGATTGAGTATACCACAGGTACTGGAAGCAGTCAAGCAACCGCGATCACTGGTTAGTGTCAACCCGAAGTGGGGAAAGGTTAGTGTCAAGAGTTAGTAGGCGAGCTCCCCAGATTAAAGTTGGTTACTCCTTCATGTACTATATGGCCACAGATACAGCCTCGGTTATCTGCCTTAAGAGGTGGGCCGATGAGATAGGGAGTATCAAGGGCGGGCATGTGCGCCCAAAGCCATGCCATGCTCCCATATCTTCTCGGCTGTAGTCTTTAGGACGGCTGGCCTTTTCCCTGCTACCATGGCCACAGCAACGTTGTTTATAGGCTTTGGGCGGGTAGGCTACTGGCCTTTATGGCCTTATTAGACACGTTGGAACGGGGCAGTGATATTGTGTACCCTATAAAGCACCAGCTTCGTTGCAGGTTTTCCTGCTTGCATGTAAAATGGGGTAAGTAAGTTATAAAGGAAAAGGAGGGAAGTTTAATTGGCTAAAGTGAAGGAATTATTTGACTTGCATGACCAGGTTGCCATAGTAACTGGAGGAGGTCGAGGGCTAGGACTGCAGATGGCTGAGGCGCTAGCCGATCAAGGTTGCAATGTGGTTTTATGTTCCCGCAAAATTGAGAATTGTCAAGCGGCTGCTGAGGAAATTGCCAGCGCGTATGGAGTAAAAGCTTTGGCATTGGCTTGTAACGTACGCGCCAAGGAAGATGTTGACCGAACTGTAAGAGAAACCTTAGATAATTTTGGGCGCATTGACATCTTGGTAAACAACGCTGGAGCTTCGTGGGGTGCACCCATCGAAGAGATGACTCTGGAACAATGGAATAAGGTACAAGAAACCAACGTTACTGGGACCTTCCTATTTTGCCAAGCAGTAGGCCCAATCATGAAAAAACAAGGCAAGGGGAAAATAATTAATATAGCGTCGGTGGCGGGCCTTTATGGGCTGCCACCTGAAATCATGAATGCCGTAGGCTACCATGCCAGCAAGGGCGCAGTAATTGCTATGACCAGGGACCTTGCTGTAAAGTGGGGACGGTTCAGTATTAACGTTAATGCCATTGCGCCAGGTTTTTTCCCAACCAAGATGTCTAGAGTAATAATTGAAGAAGCGATGAAGTCGGGCTTTTTAGCTATGGCCATACCCCTGGGCCGCTTAGGCGGCGATGACGACTTGAAAGGAGCCATCGTTTATCTTGCCAGCAGGGCTTCTGATTATATGACCGGACAGGTAATGATTATTGACGGAGGAACGTCGGCCATGTAAGTTCAACTTTCACCTAATCGTACTCCGAAGCAACAGCCGCCTTTCTCGGCGGCTTTTGACTTAATTGGAATTTGCACGAACTAGCTGTTATGGACCACAAATGGTAGTATAGATAGTGGTTCGCGCAGTCCAAGTCGCTTCAATTATGAGGTGGAAGAAGACATGAGTTGGAGAACATACGTACTAACGGACGGTAGCAAACACGAAGCGGAATTCGATACCTTTGTGTCCAACCACCCCAAGGGCCATATCTTACAGTCCTACGCTTGGGGCCAAGTTAAAAAGCAAACTGGTTGGAAACCGTTACCAATTATGGTCAAGGCTGATGACGGCAATCCAATTGCGTCTGCGCTAGTTCTTTGTCGGGAAATACCCGGTACACGGCGCTGCATATTGTATTGTCCTCGGGGCCCGGTTGTTGATTTTGAAGATCAAAAGCAAACCCGTTATTTGTTTGGAGAGATAATGAAGCTGGGCCGAGCACAGGGAGCAATAATGCTAAAAATAGATCCCGATATCCGGGCTGACAATGATAGAGTTCGCCAAAATCTAGAACGGATTGGTTTTCGGCCTAGCAGAACCAATCAAGGGTTCGAAGGTACTCAGCCGCGATTTGTTTTTCGTCTGGATATTAGCCCTAGCCTTGATGAACTTATGGCCAATTTTCACCCCAAAACTCGGTACAATATCCGCCTAGCCATGCGGAAAGGCGTTTCAATAAAAAGCCTATGCGGCAAAGAGGATCTGAGGACATTTTACTCGATTCTTTTAGAGACAGCAGAGCGTGACCGCTTTCTAGTCCGTAACTATGATTATTTTGAAACCTTATGGGATGAGCTGGTAAGTAGGGATTATGCTCGCCTCTTCATGGCCTATTACCAGAACCAACCCATTGCTGGAACCCTAGCTTTTACTATCGGCACCAAAGCTTGGTATATCTATGGAGCTTCCAGCAACGAACACCGGAATGTTATGCCTAATTATCTACTGCAGTGGGAAATGATCAAATGGGCTAAAGATCGGGGCTGCACCATGTATGATTTTCGGGGAGTATCAGGGGACCTAGATCCTAACAACCCCCTATTTGGGCTGTACCGCTTCAAGAGGGGATTTGGGGGAGATATGGTAGAATTCCTGGGTGATTATGATCTGGTCTTATCCAAGGGTTGGTACTTCCTATGGTCAGAGGCGCGCCCCGCTTACAGCAAGATAGTAAGAAGGATAGCCCCGGTGCTGCGCCATTTTCGCTCCCAAGCCAAAGCAATCGGGGAGGAAAGATAGTTGCAGGCTGGCGGCGGACCTTTAGGCAATTTGTGGGTTGAGGTTAATTTAGATGCCATCACAGAAAACATTAGGGAAATACGAAATAACCTTGCTGCTTCTACTAAGCTTTTGGCCGTGGTCAAAGGAAACGCATATGGGCTAGGCATCCAAGAAATCTCCCGTGTAATTGAAAACGATGTAGATATGCTGGGAGTAGGTAGATTGGAAGAGGCATTGGCGCTCCGGAAGGCAGGCATCAAGGCGCCCATTCTGGTTCTAGCGCCTACAAGGGGGGAAGTTATCCATAAGGCGATAGAAAAGGACATTGTACTCACTGTAAGCAGTCCCGAGAGTGTTACTGAGATTTGTCAATGCGCTCGCCAGTGGGAAAAACCGGTAAGGATACATCTTGAAGTGGATACGGGGATGGGTAGAAGCGGTTTATTGCCGGAACAAGTGCGAGAAAACGCGTTGTTGCTCAAAAACCTCAACAATATCGTTGTTGATGGCATTTACACGCACCTGGCAGATGCAGCAGGAAGAAAACATAATACCTTGCGCCAGTTTCAGCTTTTTAACCAGACCGTCCGTATCCTTGAGGAACTAGGGCTCCGTCCTACCCGCCACGTATGCAATAGTTCGGCTTTCCTGCAGTTTCCCGAGATGCATTTGGATATGGTGCGGATAGGAACGCTGTTGTACGGCCAATATCCAGCCGGCCTAAAATCGCGGTATCGGGCGATTAAAATAAACAACCCATGGAAGTGTATAGGGTTGGTTACGGAGATTCGCCGATTGCCTGCCGGGTCTACTATAGGCTATGGCGCCAATTGTAAATTGCGCAAAGAGACAGCAGTTGGATTTTTACCGGTAGGCTATATTGATGGGTTTGGCATAGGACCACTGCACGGAGCCAGGGGAGTAAAGGACTTTCTGGTTATGCAAGCTAAGCTGCTGTTGAGCGCGTTTGGGAAAGACGTGATGACGCCAAGCGTCAAGACTTTAACCGGTAAACCCGTCTCTATTCTTGGCCGAATTGGAATGCAATCAACCCTTCTGGATGTCTCTGACCTAAGTGAGGAGGAAATCGCCGCAGGATTTGAACTAGAGATACGGCGGACGGCAGCAAGTCTACTGCTACCCAGGGTCTACGTACGAAGTGGCCGAAGCTATGCCGTATCTAGCTATATCTATAATAGCAAAGGACATTCATAAGTAAGGAAGAATTCCTAAGGTAACATAATATTTCTTATGGGAAGTTGACCAGCAATGCCCAGAAGGAGAGCTGCTTACCAAAACAGGCAACAAATGGTTTTAAGTTTCATCGCCCAAAACGTAACTGCCAAGGGGTATCCGCCATCCGTACGAGAGATTGCCAAGGCGCTGGGCATTAAATCCACTGCCACCGTATACAAATACCTTAAATCGCTCGAAGAACTCGGCTTTATTCGCAGGAGGGCGCGGCTACCGAGAGCCATAGAGATTTCCAATAACACCACTTTTTCTGTTCCTGTCGTTGGGAAGGTGACAGCTGGACTGCCCATCCTCGCCGTTCAGAACATTGACAGTAGGGTTCCACTTCCGACTGGACTGTTAGCTGTAGACCAGGATTGCTTCATCCTCAAGGTTCAGGGTAATAGCATGATTGGGGCAGGTATATTCGATGGCGATTTCCTAGTAGTACGGCAGCAGCATCATGCCGATAATGGCGACATTGTGGTAGCTCAGTTAGGTGACGAAGCAACCGTAAAGCGTTTTTACCAATACGCGCAAGGCACCATTAAGCTTGAGCCAGAAAATCCCCAGATGGAACCAATTATTGCCAAAGATAAAGACGTTAAAATCTTAGGTAGAGTAATAGGCCTAGTTAGGTCCTACTAGTTGTTCGCGAACATAATTAGTCATAGCTTTTAGCGGCCAATTTGGCCTTCCGCTTAACTCCCGCTGCAATCTGGGCCAGCTCCCATATGGTCTCAGTTTTGCACATCTCGGGACTAAGCAGAGCTGTTGATAAGGTCATTAGCGGAAACTTCTTCTCTTGCGGAGTATGCCCACGAGCTACAACATAGCCTCGGGCTCTATCCACTTCATTATACAGGTCGTAAACTAAACGGTTAAATTCGGAGGTAATTCGCTCACATAACTCGGTAGCGTAATCTTCTGGCTCGATAGTAATAATTACAAAGTCATCTCCACCGATATGGCCCACAAAATCATTGTTACCCAAGCCCATCCTAGATATGTTAGACTGAATCACTTTAGCTAATAGCTTTATGGCTTCATCTCCTTTTACAAAGCCATAGGCATCATTGTAGGCCTTGAAATCGTTAATATCCAAGTATATAAACGTGAATTTTTCCTTGCGTTCTAAAAGCGCACTTAGTTTTTCTTGTATTAATTTGTTACCAGGTAGGCC
>JACIYF010000141.1 GCA_014360065.1 Clostridia bacterium
GCATCCACCAAGGCAAAGAGAAAAGCCCGGCTCCATCGTAATTTAACCATTCCTCACCCAACCTGTTAGCCATAGTCTTGATTACCTTTTTCACCAAGAATAGGCATTTTCCTTCTACAACTAGGGACTATAGCTTTAGGTCGCTCGCCAGGCTCGTTTCTGCATCCGCCCGTAGAAGAGGCGACCGGGAGTCATAGGTCCGGTAGTTTCTCAGAACTACCTGCTCATGGGTGTTGGCGTAGCAATACCGGCAAAGGTGCGGGCAGGTATCGTACATGCCGATGTCGACGCTCTCATAACATCCGCATCCTTTTCTCGTAGGGTGCACTCGGTAAAGGCCCAGGTCCAGCCCGGCATACTTGCAGATCAGGTCGGCATCTACGCAGTGGGCTTTCTTGATCTTCTCGCCCACCAGAAAATCGTTGCAGCAGCTATAAAGCTCTATTCCGTGCTCACAGGCTATCTGGGCCAGCTCTTCTGCCAGCTCTCGCTTTTGCCCCTCCCCTACCCCTTCTAGCATCTTAGCCGGTCCCTTGGCCACGGCCATGAGGCGTCGCTCCACCTTCGGGTACATGCAGACAAAGCTGGTATAGCACCTCCTCGTATAGCCCTTTAGTTTCCTGCACAGATCCGTAAAGGTCCGGATATGGTAATCAAAACCAGTGCAAGCGGTTAGAAGAATGGGGTCATAACGCCAACTCACCCGCTCCGGCCCATACCGCCGGGCCAGCTCCCTAAAGGTTTCCACCGCTACCGCCGTATCCACCACCCGCGGCTCCCAGAGCCTCGGTAGCCCAGTAATAGTAAAAAGGAAAAAGGCGTAGTACCCCCGAGCTTCAATCTCATCCAAGTAAGGCAAGAAAGGCTTAAAGTTCTTAGACCAAAAGACAAAAGCCGCCACCTTCTCGGGGGCAAGCTCCACCACCGAGGCCTTATGGCTATAAGGGTTGTAGTTGACCGCCCACCCTTCCCGCAGCCGGTTCATGAACCATTCCCCGTAAAACGCCGGCACATCCGTCCGCCGGCTAACGGAGATGATCTGCGGCTTTGTCAATGCCTGCATTATCTAAGCTTCCTCACCCACCTGTGTGTTCTTGCGCTTCAGCTATGTATAGTTCACTTTGGTCTGACTCTATCCCAAGTTCCCTAACCTCTACAACAGTACTCCCAACCGTGATCACCAAGGTCCTGCCACCCATTATACCCCCGCTCCTAAGCGTTAAGAAGCCATACCGGCACTAAGATGCCGAGCCAATGACCCGCCATTGGTTCCACTGCCGTCAGCAACAATGTTGCCATCTGGCCGAGCTCATTTCTTAATTAAACCATCATCGTCCCCGCCCAGCAACTCTGCGGTACAGATTTAGGTTGGCTGTAATATAGGCAGCATAGGTAGTTTGGAGTCCGCCCACTGGGCGAACGGGAACAGTTTGAGGTACCGAGAAGTTCTCCATGGCTAGAACATAACCAGACACGGGAAAGTACGTCTCATAAGCAGAAAAAGCGCCGAGATCATCAGTGAGGATGCGAACGCCGCTGGCAACGGCCTCAAGCACTAGGTTAGAAAAGTCGGGAACCGGGTTGTTTTTAACTAGGTAAAAAAGGTAATCCACCCCTCGTAGAAAGGCTGGCATCTGCCAGGGGGGCACGAAATTAAGAAACTCCACGCCTGCAGGGCTACACCTGGCGATAAAATCGTCCTTACCCAGTCCGCTACCCAGAAACAGGAGCCGGGAGCTCCCCGAATAGGGTCGCCAGAACTCGAGGATGCGGTCCAGCCCTTTATGCTGCCAGTAGTAATTGATTTTTCCAACGTAAGCCAAGGTGAGGGTGTCCCGATCGGGTTTCTGATTTGGATGGAAGAAACGCTCGTCGGGGACATAGCGAGGGATAGCGTAGCAGTTTTCGTTGAGGTAGCGTAACTCGGGCCGATCGGTGAGGAGCGCGTTTGCTTGAGAGAGGGTTAGGCGCAGAAGTGTAGGCAGCACCCCTTGCTGCCAGAACTTGGCCAAGTCGCTGCCGCCGTGACGGATGACGTAGGGCAGGCCGGTAAGTTTCGCCGCCAAGAAGGCGGTGATACCGTAAGGAATAAGGTAAAACCCGTCTAGAAGGTCGATCTGGTGCGCAGCGCAGACTTCCAGGGCTTTGTCCAGAAGCTTTGTCTCGTATAGAGGCGAAAAGGGAATGTGCCAGGGTGTATCCGTGGCTGTCTGGTGAACGGTCACCCCTTCGGGAAGGTTACCCTCGAGATCACAAGAAGGAATGGTATACTCCTCCTCCACTGAGAGAGAATTGGTGACCACGTGCACCTCTACGCCAGTTTCGGCAAGCCCCTTGGCCAGCCAGTAGGCCGTAGCGCTAACACCACCTTCAATAGGAGGGAACTTAGTGATCATACATACTTTCAAACAGACCACCCTCAAGGGCCTCCTGGACTGTGAAACCGTTTTCCAGGTGCCCGCCGCGGTAAAAGAATATATAGTAGAAAAGGTCGAAAAGGAGCACTTCGGCCTTGCTAGCCAGGTATTCACGGTAGGGATGCCTCGACAGGTACTGGTCACTTAGCCGTTGCCTAGCGTATTCATGGAAGCGCACATCCAGCTGCTTTACCGCAGCTGGCATGCCAATCTTTTTCCTGGTAACAACTTCTTCCAGGCCATAACGCACCAGGTATTTATGCGCCACTTCTTTAAGCAGAAACTTGGTTGTGGCAGCAGAATGAACCTTAAGTTCCACCGGTAGGCCAAGGGCGAAGTGCGCGACGGCATCCGTAAGGTAAAAAGGTCGTGCCTCAAACCCAAAGGCGCCACAGGACCGATCTACGCTCCAGAGGTGGTAATTAGCCAACCCGCCCTGAAGCAGAAGGTCAAAAATGTGCAACCTGTACGTGGTTTCATCTTCAGGTTGGGGAAACAGCCCCTCCACCCTGCGTACCAAGCCGGGATTTGACTGATAATTGGTGACCCGGCGCAACCGCTCATATATGCGGTCAGCAAAACCAAGGGGATGAGTATACGTCCAATAATAGCCACCAAAGAGTTCATCGGCTCCCTCGCCGGTCAAGACCACCTTCACATGGCGGGAAGCCTGGCGGCAAAGTAGGTGAAAGGCCACCGCCCCTTGCAGGTCAAAGACCCCGCCCACCACCGGGTTTTCATAGTGGTAGATAAAGCGTGGCAGTTCCTCCAGGTAGTCTTGAAATGTTACCACAATCTCGTGGTGCTTGCTACCCAGCGCCTGGGCGACGCGTCGAGACCACGGGAGGTCGGGTGCCTCATCTCCATCGGCCAGGCTAAAGGTGAGAAGCCCCGCCCCTCTATCCCTAACCAGCGCAGCCATGAGGGTCGAATCCACACCGCCAGAAAGAAAGACACCCTTTTCCTGCGGACCGTGGCTCAAGATGTTCTCCATGGCCGCAGGGAGGATATTGGCGAGAAGTAACGCCTGTTCCCGAAAATCCTCTTGGCTTACCGGTGCGGAAAAGGCTCTGGGGAGCTGATAGTACCTTTCCGCCCGCAATTCCCTGCCATCAAAAACAAGCATTCCTCCCGGCGGGACCTGCTTTATCCCCTGAAAGGCAGTTGCAGTCACATCATCTACGTAGCCGAAGGTGAGGATTTCTTGCAGAGCACTGGTGTTAAGGGGTAAAGCTTTGCCCGCGAAACGTAACAGCGCCTTGATTTCAGAAGCAAAGGCCAACTGCCCACCTCTCTGGAGGTAGAAGAGTGGCTTGATCCCAAATCGGTCCCGGGCCAGAAGCAACCGGTCGCCGTCCAAGACGGCAATGGCAAACATACCTTTGAGGTGTTTAACAAACCCGGGACCATATTCCTTATACAGTGCCCAGGCAACTTCCGTATCGGTGCCGGTTCTCAATTCATAGCCCCTGGCAATCAACAGTTTCTGCCAGTAGCGATAGTTATATATCTCACCGTTAAGTAATAACCAGGGCTCGCCCTGCCCGGTGCCGAAGGGAAACGGTGCGTCTGCCGCACCGGTAATGTGCAGGCGGGCGCCGCCGAGGGAATGCCTGGCGGTGGTGACCACAGCTGTTGCATCAGGACCGCGATGGGCCAGAGAAGCTGTCATGGCGGTAATAGTCTTGCTGTCGCTTCTGCCATAAATGCCACAGATGCCACACATTAGCTCTTCCGTCCCTTTTGCCACCATTGGGCCAGCTCCCTTAGCGCCCAGTAGGCCAAGGCCGACCCTTCGTCGAGGTAGTGGTACGGCCAGAAGCCTCCCTGAAGCTGGTGGTGAAGGATCCATCCAAGCGCCCTCTCAATTATTGTCGGAGACACCAGTTCCGGATACCGCAGCAAGCTAAGGGAAACAACCGCGGTGCACCAAGGGTCACTGCCGCAAGGGTGATTTTGCCAGGGGCCAAAACCACCGTCCTCGTTTTGGGCTCCTGCCAGAATGGAGATGCAGGTTTCAACCAGCTGATTCGACGGCCGGGCAGAGCTGTTTTGCCAGAAGGCAATGAGGGGTAAGGCAATCTTGTACGTTAGGACGGGCTTGCCCACCATCTCACGGGAAGTTGCCCCTTCCAGCCAAAGTAGATCCTGCGTATCGACCAGTTCCGGCAGGAGTATCGCCACCCAGGCTGTGTAGGGAATCCTGGGCTGGTCGCGCTCGCTCCGGCCCCACCCGCCGCCAGGGTGCCGCTGTCCCTCTAGCCATTTGCGGGCACCAGCTGCTGCACCCCAGTAGGCGGGTGGCATTTTCTGCATGTAGGCCGCGCACCACGCCGTCTCCTCTACGTCCACCCACCCGCCGTCTCGCCTCTGCATTGAGCGCAGGTAATCTGCCAGTTCAAGGAACAAAGGATCAAGGGTGGATGGCTCACGGCTGGGTCCTAGGAGGACCATCCCCGCCCTGGCCAGTCGCTCCGAATCAAGGTGCTTGTCCAGACCTTGCCGCAAGAAGGAGACTAGCGAGCCACTCGCGGCCAGTAGCGCCTCTTCCACTTTTCGTCGTCTCCTTTTTCTAACCACTCTATCTTGTCCTTACAGTCGGGGCAGTAATAGTTGAGCTGTTCGCTCTTACGCTCATCTTCCGTCACCTTGAGTTGGACCTCAGTAGCAGGAAAGGGTCGCTTACAGCGGGCACACCGAACTTGTGGTTCCCCTGAACCTTGCTCCCAACTGATGGTTAGGCCGATATCTTCCATCAGCGCCTTAATTGGCGTTCTTTTATGGCAAGTACCGAGTCTGGTAAGAAAATCATTAATGCTGTAAAAGAGGTCTTCTCGCAATCCTGACTTTAGCTCTTCGCCCAGTTCTCCGATTACGGCCAACTGAGCCCGTCCCTTTTGCGAAAGCTCCTGCAGCAGTGTTAAGGTGCCAGGCAGATAAAGGTGGTTTTGTTCATAGATCAGTTTCTTAACTGCCCCCGGGTCGCAGAAGAATTCTTCAAAAGAGGCGCCCTTGCGCACGTCGATTAGGGCGCCCATGTTCATGCATACCACGGCGCACTCTGCGAGGTCTCGCGCTAAGGTCGTAGTCCAGACGGTGTCACCGGTCATACCAAGGATAGATTTAAACTCATGGCTTTCTTGTCCATGCTTATCGTTCACTTCAATCACCAAGCCAGCACAGTCACCTTCGCCAAGATCCTGGTGATATGCCGGAATAGGTCGAATGGTAAAGTTGCCGCCAACAACTCTAAGTTCTTCCTGTTTTCCGGGCAACAATAGCACGACGTCTTTGATACATTCTTTGGAATCGGTGAAGGTAGAGTAAAAATGCTTAAAGCAACTCCTAGTTGCTATTACCTGGATCTTGT
>JACIYF010000142.1 GCA_014360065.1 Clostridia bacterium
CCGGGGATGCTGGCGTAAGGCGACTTTGGGCGAGCCTTGCGAGCCGTTGGCGAGACCGAGACCGGAGGCGGGGCCGAGGACAGGACGTCCGAGGCCGGCCTCTTGAGACAGGATGTCGAATTGGCTGGGAACCCCGCCGAAGGGTGAGGGGGAGCCATACGGATTGCTGGCGAGGCCAGTCTTTCGCCGGCGCCAGCGCCCAGGCATGGGAAATGTTTCGGAAGCATCGGCTTGATTTTAGGGGTGGAAAGGCTTGGGCGGCGCCCAGATTTTGGTTAAGGGAGCTCGGGTGCATAACCTCAAGAACATCGATGTTCGCATTCCTCGGGATAAGCTGGTGGTTATAACCGGCCTTAGCGGCTCAGGCAAATCTTCTCTGGCTTTTGACACCATCTATGCCGAGGGTCAGCGGCGCTATGTGGAGTCGCTATCGGCCTATGCGCGCCAATTCCTGGGGCAGATGAACAAGCCTGACGTTGACTACATCGAGGGGTTGTCACCGGCTATTTCTATTGATCAGAAATCTACTACCCATAATCCCCGCTCTACGGTGGGTACAGTGACCGAGATTTATGACTATTTACGGTTGCTGTTTGCCCGGGTGGGCCACGTCCATTGCCCCCAGTGCGGTCGCCGCATAAGTCAGCAGACGGTATCGCAGATGGTAGATGTTTTGCTCCAGTATCCCGAGGGCACCAAACTGGTAATCATGGCCCCAGTAGTAAGGGGAAGGAAGGGTGAGCACCAGCAAGTTTTGGCCCAAGCCAAGCGGGATGGCTTCGTTCGGGTGCGGGTGGATGGCGAGATCCGGGAGTTGGACCAGGAGATTAAACTGGAAAAAAACAAGAAGCACCAGGTTGACATCGTGGTAGACCGGATCAAGGTCAAGGAAGGGGTCAGCTCTCGCCTGGCTGATTCTCTAGAGACGGCGGTACGGGCCTCCGAGGGGCTAGCTCTGGTACAGGTGGTGGACACCGGCCAGGAGTTGCTCTTCAGCGAGAAATTTGCTTGCCCCGAATGCGGCATTAGCGTCGAGGAAATTTCTCCCCGGATGTTTTCCTTTAACAGCCCCTACGGGGCTTGCCCGGAGTGCAGCGGCTTGGGCTTTAAGACCGAAGTAGACCCAGACCTAGTGCTGCCCAACCGTAAGCTCAGCTTGGCCGAGGGGGCAGTTGCTCCTTGGGCCGATAGCTCTAGCGATTTTTACCCCAAGCTCCTCAAGGCTCTAGCCGACTATTACCAGTTCGATATCAATACCCCGGTGGAGGAGCTGGACGAGTTTATCATCAATACTTTGCTCTACGGCAACCGTTCAGCCCGGCTTAGCTTTCGCTATGGCCATTTTGGCCACCAGCGCTATTTCCACGGATACTTTGAGGGTATAATTCCTCACTTGACCCGCCGTTTCCAGGAGACCGACTCCGATTACGTGCGGGAGGAAATTGAAAAGTATATGAGCTCCAAGCCCTGCCGCTCTTGCCAGGGCAGGCGGCTACGGCCAGAAAGCTTGGCCGTTACTGTGGGCGGGCTCAACATTTACCAAGTAACCGAACTTACGGTGCAGAAGGCTCTAGAATTCTTTGAACACCTCCAGCTGAGCCCTCAGGAACAGATCATTGCCCGCCAAGTGATCAAAGAGATTAAAGCCCGGCTTGGCTTTTTGGTCAATGTAGGCCTAGACTACCTGACCCTGAATCGCTCGGCGGGGAGCCTGTCCGGCGGCGAGGCCCAGCGGATTCGTTTGGCCACCCAGATCGGGTCGGGCCTCATGGGTGTCCTTTATATTTTGGACGAGCCGAGCATCGGGTTGCACCAGCGGGACAACCAGCGGCTAATCAAGACCTTAAAGCAGCTTAGGGATTTAGGCAATACGGTTCTGGTAGTGGAACACGATGAGGAAACCATGCTGGCGGCCGATTACATCATTGACATTGGCCCTGGGGCCGGGGCTCACGGCGGCCGGGTAGTGGCGGCAGGAACCCCAGCTGAGATCATGGCCTGCCCGCATTCCATCACCGGGCAGTACCTGAGCGGGAAAAAGGCCATCCCTGTGCCCCAAAAGCGGCGCCCAGGCAACGGGCACTGGCTGGAGATCGTGGGAGCTAGGGAACATAACCTCAAGAACTTGCACGTCCGTATCCCCTTGGGCAGATTTGTCTGCGTCACCGGAGTTTCGGGGTCGGGCAAGAGCACCTTAGTCAACGAAATCTTGGCCCGCAGGCTGGCCCGGGACCTCAACGGAGCCCGAACTCGGCCTGGGGATCACGATGGCATTGAGGGCGAGGAGCATCTGGATAAGGTAATCGAGGTAGACCAGTCGCCCATCGGGCGCACTCCCCGATCCAACCCCGCCACCTATACTGGCCTTTTTGACTTGGTGCGTGAGACTTTTGCTCGGGTGCCGGAAGCTCGGGTAAGGGGCTATAAACCTGGCCGCTTCAGCTTTAACGTTAAGGGCGGCCGCTGCGAGGCTTGCCGGGGGGACGGGATCATCAAGATTGAGATGCACTTTTTGCCCGATGTCTACGTTCCTTGCGAAGTCTGCAAGGGGCGGCGCTACAACCGCGAGACCTTGGAGATCAAGTATAAGGGTAAGAATATTGCCGAAGTGCTGGACATGACGGTGGATGAGGCGGTGGAGTTTTTCAGCGCCCTCCCTCGCATTTACAATAAGCTCAAGACCCTCCAAGATGTTGGCCTAGGCTACATCCGCTTGGGCCAACCGGCTACTACCCTGTCGGGGGGCGAGGCCCAGCGGGTAAAGCTGGCCACCGAGCTCTCGCGGCGTTCCACCGGTCGAACCCTGTACATCCTGGATGAGCCTACCACCGGCCTACATGCCGATGACATTTACCGCCTGATCCAGGTGCTGGACCGCCTGGTGGACAGCGGTAACACCGTAGTGGTCATCGAGCACAACCTAGATGTAATTAAATGTGCCGACTACATCATTGATCTAGGCCCTGAGGGGGGCGATGCCGGAGGAGAAATTGTGGCCCAGGGAACCCCAGAAGAAGTAGCCGCTCAAGAAGCATCGTATACCGGCCAATTTTTACGATCAGTATTGAACAAAACCCGGGATCGCCTCTATTCCGGGCCGGGATTGGAGCTGGGGTTGTCGGCGCTATCTTCTGCCGCCGAGGGGGGAAAGTAGCGTGACCGCGCCCACCCAAGCTGGCGAGGCGGCCAAGGAGCCAGCTGGCGCCAAGGTAGCGGATAAGGTAGACCTTCTACCCGACCAGCCCGGGGTTTACTTGATGAAGGACGCCCGGGGACAGATCATATACGTAGGCAAGGCCGGATCTTTGCACCACCGGGTCAAGTCCTATTTTCGTTCTCCTGGCCAGCTTGATCCCAAGACTCAGGTTTTGGTACGGCATATTGCCGACCTGGACTATATTGTTACCGACTCGGAGATCGAGGCCCTAGTTTTGGAATGCAACTTGATTAAGAAGTACCGCCCTCGCTACAACGTCAGCCTGCGCGATGACAAAAACTACCCCTACCTGCGCCTCAGCATCCAGGATGAGTTTCCGCGCCTTTCGGTGACTCGTTCCATCGGCAAAGATGGGGCTCGTTATTTTGGCCCCTTTGTGGATGCTGGAGCCATGCATGAAACCATGAAGCTCATCCAGCGCTTGTTTCCGTTGCGAACTTGTAGCGATCGCTCCTTTGCCAATCGCTCTCGGCCCTGCCTGTACCAACATATCGGGCGCTGCACTGCTCCCTGCGCCGGCCAGATCAGCCGCGAGGAGTACGGCGAGATGGTGCGAGGGGTAATTGATTTCCTAGAGGGCCGAGGGGAAGAATTAGTTCCCCAGCTGGAGGCCAAGATGCGGCAGGCAGCGGCCAGGATGGAATTTGAGAAGGCAGCGGTTTATCGCGACCAGGTGGAGGCTATAAAGAAGGTGGTAGCTAAGCAGAAGATGGCCCAGGCCAACCAGGAAGACCTGGATGTGGTGGCCATTGCTCGGGGCTTCAATCAAGCCTGCGGGCAGGTGTTCTTTATGCGGGACGGCAAGGTGGTAGGCCGGGAACATTTTTTGCTCTCGGGTACCGACCAGCTATCCCGAGAAGAGATTATTACCGCCTTTGTTAAGCAATTCTACAGCGGCTTGCCTTCGGTTCCGCGGCGCATTCTTCTCCAGGAGCCTTTGGTGGAAGCAGAGCAAGAGGTGGTTGCTCGGTGGTTGGCTGAGAAGGCTGGGCATAAGGTAGAGCTGGTGGTGCCCAAACGCGGGCCCAAGCGAGAATTGGTGGAGATGGTGCACCGCAACGCCCTGCTGATCCTGGAGGAGCGCCAGGCTCGCATCCAATCCCGGCGGCAGATGGCAGTGGAGGCCTTGGCGGAGCTACAGCGAGTGTTGGGCTTGCCCGAGCCGCCTTTGCGCATCGAAGGATACGACATATCCAACTTGCAAGGGACCTCCATGGTTGGCTCGATGGTTGTCTTTGAGGGTGGCCAGCCCCAGGCCGGCGAATACCGGAGGTTTCGCCTTAAAGGGGTAGAAACCCAGGATGACTTTGCTTGCCTGGCTGAGATAGTGGGCCGGCGCTTCCATCGCTACCGGGCGGGCGATGACAAATTTGCCCGCCTTCCCGATTTGGTTTTGATTGATGGCGGGCGAGGACAGCTATCGGCCGCTCGCCAGGCCATGCGCGAGGCCGGCGTGGACTCCATCCCTATGGTGGCGCTGGCCAAAGGGGAAGAACTGCTGTTCCGCGAAGGGGATCCTTTGCCCTTGAGATTGCCGCGGGACTCGGTTGCCTTGCGCCTACTTCAATACGTTCGCGATGAAGCCCACCGCTTTGCCATCACCTACCACCGGCAACTGCGGCAGAAAGGAAGCCGAGGCTCGGTGCTGGATGCTATTCCTGGCATCGGGTCGCGGCGCAAGAAAGCTTTGCTGGCCCAGTTTGGGTCGGTATCTTCGTTGCGGGAAGCCACAGTGGAACAGTTGGCTCAAGTTCCCGGCATGACCCGACCGGTGGCCCAACGGCTCTATGATTACCTTCATTCCGGCCAACGCCAATAATCCTTAGCTGGACTGTTCACCCTACCCAAGAATGGTGCTATAATTATCCTAAGATATTTTGGTTTTTTGGGAGGTTATTATGGCCACACTGCGACAAAAGGAGTTTCTGGCAGCCATCGAGAGGATCGTGGCTAGAAACGGAGGCGGAGGCGTACATTATACAGAGGTAGCTCAGGAGCTGGGAGTCAGCAAATGGACAGCCTATGATACCTTGCAGCGGTTGGTAAATAAAGGGTACCTGCTGAAAGGGCACGACAGCAAGGATGACCCCAGCTCAGTAGGCCGGACCAGGGTAGTATTCTATCCCACCAGCTTGGGTCGAGCCCTGGCTTCGCCTAAGTCCTGGCAGAAGTTGGAGGAAGGTCACCGCCGCCGGCTGGAGCAAGAAGTCCTAGAGCTAATTGCTCAAGCCAAGACCGAAGGATGGAGCGCGATGGTTAAGCAGGTACAGAGTAGACTAGCCAGCGCTAGCCACCCTCTAGCTTTTTGTCTTTACGCTTTAATTGGGGGAGCTTTGTTACTGCGCTTGGCCACTTTGGCCAGCGGCCAGGGTAGCATTACCGATACTCTTGGCCAGGTGGTTCTGGGATGCCAGACAGCCCTAGTTATCTTTGGAGCTATTTTGGCAGCTCTAGCCCAAGCTGCTTCTTGGTCGGGGTTCAATCAAGGATATTATAAGGAAGCCTTAAGCTATCTAAAAGATTATGAGAATCAGGCTCGCGACTTGGAG
>JACIYF010000143.1 GCA_014360065.1 Clostridia bacterium
GCCTTTTTACTGAGGGAATAATAAGGGAGGGATCGAGTTGGGTATTTCGATCAAGGTAGCAGATGAAGTGTGAATTGGCTGCGCTCTGCTCCACTACGAAAACCCGAAGCGGGAAGATTTCAGAACAGGAGAAATTGTGGGGAGAGTAGCCCGGGAGAATATTTTTGGGTCCTTGCGTCCTGGCGTGGGCCACAGCCTTCTGTAGCCCGGCCGGGTTTCGTAAAGCATTCGGTAGTTCCCAGGGTTCGGGGGTCTGTTGGCCACACAGTGTTGATTTACGTGTATTGCCAAAACGTGCTCGGAGATAGTAGAGAGAGCGGGAAAGTGAACAGTCGACAAAAGATTTGGAGGCAAAAGATGGACAAGATTAACCTTTACGAATGAGCTTAAGATACCGGCCGTAGGTGGGGTAGGAGACCCGTGTTCGTGGCAACCAAAAAGGAATTTTCATTGACAATCTACAATCCTCAAGAGCCGCCCTGCACCCGGCAAGTGCCTCCTGGTAGCGGCTCATCATCTCCCTGTAGTCTTCTTCATTTTGAAGGGCCCCTAGCAGATGGGGCTCAATACAGCGGAAATCCTAGCGCTGCAGCCGGCCATCAAGTGCGTGAACAGCCGTCCATTTTTCAGCATATGAGTCGCACAGGGCCCCTGCTACGTCGTTTAGGTCTTCTGCTGCCGGGCGCAGGTCGTCTGTCAACGAAACCTGTGGCAGCAGCAACAGCCGGCGGCACAGGGCAACTTCGAGGCTTTCAACGTCCCGGGCTAGCCACTTCCACTGGGCCTGGCTTGACCCCAGGTCAGAATCAAGGAGGGTATGAGGGAGCCCGAGAAGGTCATACAAGTCTGCAAGCGAGCGTACAAGGCAAACGGCTGCCGATGAAATGGAGTCAGGTCCGTGGATAAGCTCGTCCATTGCGGTAGCTACCTGGGGCAGGGCTACCTGTAGTTGCGAACGTAGCTCTCTTATTCGGTCGCCAATCCAGGGTACACCTTTCTGCCCGCCCTCTTTTGCAGATTCTACCAGCTCGCACCACTCCGATGCCCAGCTGCACGCCTCCGCAATGTTGCGTATGAGCTGCTGGCGGGGGTTCCCCGTTATGGGCCCGAAGTTTCCTGCCCACTAGTTCCCGGTCAACTCGGTCGATCCAGCCTTCGATGAGGCTCCGGTCGGACCACCCCTGGAGCCTTTTGCGTACATCTTCGACCTGGTCGCGGTCATGATTGACTACCGGGAAGAGCATTCCACCGGGAGCTGTTTCCCGGGCTATAAGCTCCCGCCAGACAGCAGAGGCCCGCTTGTATCCGGTACGCTTGCTTCGGGCTTCTTCTACCCTGCTCCTAATCTCGCTCGCCTTTTGCCTTATGAGCATATCCCATTCTTCAGCACCACGAACGCCCTGAAGGTCAATTGGGCGAATGGCTTTTCCGTAGCTGGCAAAGGCCAGGACGCTGCTTACCAGATCGTGAAGCGCCGGGCAGCACTTCGGCACCTTAAGCCACCCCATCATGCCGGTTGTCGGCGCAACAAGAGCCGGGCCCAGGGCAGCAGCTAGTCCGAGCAGTTGTTCACAGTCACAATCACCGGGCTGGTAAAGACGCGTTATATCACGGAGGTCGACAACAAAGGAGCTCGTGTCCGAGAATACGCTCTGTGCTCCGACTAGAGCCTCTAACAGCCAACTAGGTACCGCAGAAAGGCGATCACCGAGCGGTGTCCTGCCAAGCCAATAGGCTCCAGCGAGATCACCCTCTCTTATAAGCGCCCAGTAGAAGGTGCTCCAGCAGTCGTCCCTTTCAGCTTTTTTCAACATTAACGCTATGCCGCGCGCGGATTTCCTTCTGGCCTCCTCCAGCTCCAATTGTATGCGTCCAGGCCCTTCCTTGCCCAGAAGCTCGTGGCTCTGGCCGTCCGGCTCTTCCGGACGCACAAGGTCCACTGACCGTTCGGACTCCGGTGTCTCTTTAGGCTCCGGTAGAGTCCCGGTGCGCATCTCTTCGGAAGCCTCAGTCTGGGCAGCTATTTCCTGGCCTGGCCAATCGGATTGAAGGACTTCCTCTTGATCGCGGGAAACTTCGGAAATCTCCGCCTCGAGGCGCGTGTAGGGCTCAGTCTGTTTGGAAGGCTCAGCCCCAGGAACAAGGCGCTCATTTTCCAGGCTCTCGGAGACCGGTTCTGGCGCGACTTGGGCCATGTCCTGGTCAGATTCGAGCAAGGCCACAATCTTTCCGCATTGCTGCAGAGAATCTTTTCTTCAACTGCATCCAGTTTTGCCCGCTGCTCCCGTTCTTCCCGAAGCGACTGCGGGGATTGATTCTGGATTTGCGCATACTCTGCCAGCAAAGCAGACAAAGCGGTAAACTCGTTGTTCAGTTCTGCTATTCGGTCTGTAGTAAGCCGGTCCCAGTCCTGGGAGAAAATATGTTCGAATCCGAAGTACCGTATCTGGTCTGCATATTGGCTCCGAAGCATCCCGAGTGCATCTTCAAAGGCTATCTTTACCTCTTCCTGCCGCTCTTGCTTTTTTGGCGGCTATGTCGCCGAGCTCCTGAAGAAAATGTTCGATCTCCGCCCAAATGGGGTCGCCAGCCGGCTTCTCGCGAACTAGAGCGACTATGTTCGAAAAAGGATCATCCCGGTGGTCAGCTGGTTTTGGTTGAGGCTTTCTTCGGGAACTGCTCTGCTTACATGACTCTTCGGGGGAACCATGAAACTGCTCCCAGAGGGCACAGACACAGGCGCTCAGTACTTCCTCTTTTAGACTTTCCGCCAGTTGCCGGATACGCTCAAAATCGGGGCCATTCTCATTGAAGGCCTCTTTGGTTTCCCGGTGCGCCTCCAGACGTGCTCCAACCCCTGATATTAGCTCGGGCCGAAGTTTGGCAAAGCTTTCGATAGCAACGGCTGTAAAGAAGGGAACTTTGTTAAGAGCATGCTTGAATTCCTTTGCAATAAGCAAGCTGGGTGCAAGAAGCGGATGGCGGAATCCATCGATTTTGAGAAACTCAAATTTGTTTTTGGTCTCACCCGGCAGGCGGTTTCTCTCCGCAACGATACATTCGATCATCTTCTCGCGCCGTGACGGGCCAAAGATATCGTCTACTTAGCTAGCAACTTCACTACGTCATCTGTAGGCATTTTTGAGTCCCCTCGCCATGAAGTCTTTTCTAGGCATTGACCCTAGGCTTGAACTGCCAGATATCGGGCCTTAGCGGGACCTATCCGGCCACTTATGCGCAGTTTTTCGGGCAATAATGTCGCATAATGTGTGTTATGCGAAGCAGGGGACTGAACGCTGAAACCCTGCCATGATGATCCCAGAATAAACGTTGCGGTCTGGGAAATGGAAAACGAACTTGGCGAACAGGGTAGACCGAACTGCAGGACTTGAATTCAGTATTTCGGACCCTTATTATAATTGCAGGGGATTAGTACCAAGCATAGCTTTAGGGTTGGTGTACTGGTAGCTCTGGTACCGCCCTCTTCCAGATCCTAGCTGGTGCCCCTTCTTTCCGGTGCCTGATCGCGCCTGGGTTAGGGGGTGAGGGCTTTGCGGCTGAAAGTATGGTCATCCCCTTTTACTAGATTTGGTCCAGTTACTAACGATTCTCTAAAGGGAGGGGCAACGTTTACCGAGCAAAAAGTATGGTAGCAGAATGATTTTGTGAAGATCTGTTTCGAAACCATCTCGAAATTAACGGAGGTAATTTACATGGCAAAAAAGGCTGTTATCGTAATTGACATGCTTAACGACTTCGTTACTGGTAGTCTTAAATGTGACCGGGCTCAAAGGATTATCCTTCCCTTAAAGCGCTTAATAGAATCGGCGCGGGCGAAGGGTATACCTGTCATCTATTCTAACGATCAGCATTATAAAGGAATTGATAAGGAGTTAAGCCTATGGGGCGACCACGCCCTGGCCGGCACCAAAGGAGCCGAGGTGATAGAGGAATTAAGGCCAGCCGAAGGCGACTTCATCATTCCCAAGAGAAGGTACAGCGGATTTTTTCAAACTGATTTGCATTTGCTGCTTCGGGAGTTAGGTGTGGACACGTTAATCATAACCGGTTTGCATGCCAATATGTGCGTTCGCCATACGTCGGCCGACGCGTTTTATTGGGGCTATCACATACTGATTCCAAGAGATGGCACCGAAGCGTTCACGGAGGAAGATTATGTTGGGGGTTTGGATTATTTAGCAAAAGTATACGGGGCAGAAATAACCTCTGTTGAGGAAATTATAAAAGAATTTGCCCGAGAATGAATGCAAGAGGCAAGAATCCGGCAAGAATTGTCCGGAGTAGGCAAACACAGGAAGGAGAGAGATAATTGAACATAATCGAAGCCCTTCACTCCCGCCACTCCGTGCGCGCTTTTAAGCTAGATCCGGTGGGCAAAGAAACCCTGCTCAAGATTATGCAGGCAGCGAACCAAGCCCCTTCCTGAGGAAACAGCCAGCCCTGCGAGGTCTTTATCGCTGGCGTGGAAATCTTAGAAAGACTCCGCCGGGCTTTTGTGGAGCGGTCGACGCGGGTTTGCCGATGCAGCCGGACCTTCCCCGGCCTCGATATTGGCCCCCGGCCCCGCAGCAGCGGATGGCCGAAAACGCGGCCAACCGTTTTGCCGCCATGGGCTTATCCTCCGCGACGAAGCGGCAAAACGCGCTGTTACCCGGTGCAATTACGAATTCTTCGGGGCGCCGGTGGTTACCTGCCCGGGTCTGGAGCGCAGCTTAAACCCCTGGTCGATTTTCGACGTGGGGATGCTGGCCATGAGTGTCATGCTGGCGGCTCAAGAATACGGCGTGGATTCCATCCCGGCGGTCAACCATCCGGGCGGAATTGGAAGTCTCAGAGAACCTGCTGATTTTATTGGGAATTGCCCTGGGCTACGGCGATCCGGAGCACGCGGCGAACATACACCGGAGCCTCCGCAGCGCAGGTCCGCCCAGGAAATGGTCCGCTTTGAATGGCTTTGAGATCGCGGCATGGGTAGACACTGGGCCGCCTGATTTGATCCGGTTCTTTTAAGTCCAGTAAATGACGATATTCTCCGTTCAATTCGGCAACACGGTTTAAGGGGGTTTCGGCAAGATACTTCGTGATTACCTGGTCGATCTCTGGAAATCCCAGAACGAACCTTCTTCCCGATTGGTTGACACGTAAACCGTGCTGTGCTACCTTTAAGTAGAACTGAATACTTCTCTGAGCCGAGACGAGCCGAGTTGAGCTAGCTAGAGGAGTGGACGCGAGCAACTGGGATGCGAACCAGTACGTCAGTACTGGTTTTTTTGTTATCAAAATATTTAGGAGGGCGGGAGCCTTGATTTTGATGATTGATAACTATGATTCCTTTACTTTTAACCTGGTCCAGTACCTGGGAGAGATGGGTCTGGAGATTAAGGTCTACCGCAATGACGCGATCACGTTGGGGGAAATTGAAGCCATGCTGCCCACTGCCATCATCCTGTCGCCGGGCCCCTGCACACCTAATGAGGCTGGAATATGTCTGGACCTTATCGCCAGCCTCTCCGGCCGGATACCAATCCTGGGTGTCTGTCTGGGG
>JACIYF010000144.1 GCA_014360065.1 Clostridia bacterium
GCGACTTATACCCCCGAAGAGTGGGTAAAGGAGCTAGAGTTGACCAAGCGCTATTGCCAGGAGTTTGATGCAGTTTTAATTGGAAGCATTTCCGGTAGCAGCTTTGAAATATGGCGAAAGCTTGCCCGCATGGTTGAGGATGCCGGCGTTGATATGATGGAGCTTAATTTTGGATGTCCCCACCCGCGGGATCTGGGTTACAAGAGCGGGCAGGAGTTAGGAAGCGATCCCGATGCGGCAGCTGAGGTAGTGGCTCAAGTAGTGGATGAAGTCAAGGTTCCGGTAATAGTTAAGCTTACTGCCGAAGCAGTTAGTCCGGTAACAGTGGCCAAACGGGTACAGCAGGCGGGTGCCAGCGGAGTCACCGTGCTTAACCGATTCCCGGCCCTGGATGTTGATTTGGAGACTGGCCGGCCTTTGCTACACTCCACCTTTGCTGGTGTTAACGGTCCTTGGATGCGCCCCATTACCCTCAAATGGATTGCCAAAGTGGCGCGGGAGGTGGACATCCCCATTTCGGCAACCAATGGGATTTGGACCTGGGAGGATGTAGTTAAGGCAATTATGTGCGGGGCCTCTACGGTTCAGACCTGCAGCGCCATCATGTATGGGACCAAGGGCTTTCGCATTATAAAGGATTTCTTGGATGGACTCGAGAGCTACATGGAGGAAAAGGGCTATCATGAATTGCGCGAGCTAAGAGGCATTACCCTGCCGCAGATTAAGACCTGGGATGCGGTGGACCGGGATAGCCGGGCCAAGTCCAAGGTCATTAAGGATAAATGCAATGGATGCAAGCTTTGTCTCAACTGGTGCTTTTACGATGCCATATCCATTGCCGAGGAGGATTCGGGTAGGGTAGCCATAATCGACTCCGCTCGGTGCGATGGCTGCGGCTTATGCGCCTCTTTATGCCCTCGGGATGCAATAACTATGGACGGGCCGGTTCCAATATACCTTGGGGACTTTCGATAGGCAGCTCTTCTTAAGACAACTGAATCAGCTGCCGAAGGCGGGAGGGCGGCAAAGGGAAGGCTACGCATGTCAGCACAAGGGCCAGCGCATAGTGAGAGAACGTGGGCAAAGGTAGTCTGGCTGTTCTTTCTAGCTTGGGCTCTAAACTATGCCAACCGTACAGTGCTTTCGCCGCTTCTAATTGTCCTAGGGAGCACGTGGCAGCTAGGGAACAGTCAGCTGGGGTTATTCAATTCTCTATTTTTCCTGGTGTACACTGGTGTTCAGATTCCGGTTGGATACATCGCGGACCGGGTCGGGCATAAGCGCACGCTAATGTCATGCTATTTCTTTCATGCCGTTGGTTCCTTGATGAGTGCGCTAGCTTGGGGACCGGGGAGCTTTGCTGCTGCCAGGGTAGTCGCTGGCCTAGGGCAAAGCTCCTCCTACCTGACTCAATATTCTCTTGCCGCAGCGGTTATTCCTGAGGAGCGTCGGGCCTTTGGGAATTCGATTATTAATAGCGGTATGGGCATAGGGATGGCTTTTGGCCTCGCTTTTTCAAGCATTCTGGTACACGGGTGGGGATATGGCTGGCGGGTCCCGTTTGCCATATTGGGGTTTACAACTGTAGTAATGTTTCTAGTCCTTAAGCGAGAACTGCAATGGGTTCCTGAAGTCTTTCGAGAAAAGCAAAAAGGTATTGCCAAAGAAGGCGAGAAGACCGAGCTTTCTACTGGGGCAGTGTTACTCAGGCTTGTTCCCGCCTTTATACAAAGCTTTTGTTCCAACTATGGCTTCTTTGCTCTATTGACGTGGCTACCTGCCTACCTGGAAACCGCCGGGTATGCAGGCGGGCTCAGGGCAGGCCTAGTATCGACTTTAGTTCCTCTGTTATCTATTCCTGGAAGCCTGGCGTGGGCTTGGGTCAGCGATTGGGGCAAACAACGGGGCTATCTATCTAGGAGACAAGTGATGGGCTTTTTGGTAACGGTGGCCGCGGCCAGTTTTTGGCTAATAGCGGTTACGGACAAATTGACCTATATAGTGATTGGTTTGATTGGTATTGGCCTGTTTGGGTTTTTGTCACTTGATCCGTTAACTATCACTGTTGTCAGCCAGCTTACCCCTCCGGAAATGCGGGGAACCATGTTTGGCGTCAAAAACTTCTGTACCATGTTGGCGGCGATCATCTCCCCCTATCTCACTGGATATCTGGCTGACCTGACCGGTGGGTTTCGGCTGAGCTTCTATGTGGCAGGTATAGTGGAGGTAGTGGCTATTCTCTGCCTAGCAGGAATCCAAGAGCCCTTTAGGCAGACCAAAGAGATAACCAATGCTGAGTCAGCGTAGGTAGAGTTGCGGCTGGTTGGTTAATCAGGAATGGTTGAGGAAAGGAGGGACAGGAGTTGGCGAGGGTAGCCTGTATTCAGTTGGCTTTAGATGATAGCCTGACCAAAGAGCAGAGGATCAGTACGGTTGAGGGGCTGCTAGATAGGGAAAAAGGCGCTGACCTCATCCTGTTGCCAGAGAGCTGGCCAGTTGGGTTTTTTAGCTTTGATCGCTATGAGGAGGCCAGCGAGCCCCTCCAGGGGTTGATTGCAGACAGGATGAGCACCAAAGCCAAGGAACTAGGGGCATATCTTTTAGCCGGGAGTTTTATAGAGCGAGAAGGCGATAAGCTTTACAACACCAGCCTCTTCTTTGATCCTTCGGGCAGCTTATTGGCTGCTTACCGTAAGATCCACCTCTTCGGGTACGGATCTCGTGAGTCAGAGATTCTGACCCGAGGCAGCCAAGTAGTGGTAGTGGATACCGCCCTGGGAAAAATCGGCCTGAGTACCTGCTATGACTTGCGCTTCCCCGAGCTTTACCGCCAAATGGTAGACCTGGGCGCGGAGATATTCTTGGTCACCTCGGCTTGGCCGTACCCTCGGGTGGAGCACTGGACGGTTCTTAACCGAGCTAGGGCTATTGAGAATCAGGCTTACCTTATTTCCTGCAATTTTGGGGGGACGAACTGCGGGAAGCCTTTTTTGGGCCGCAGTATGGTAGTGGATCCTTGGGGCACAGTGCTAGCCACTGCCGGGGATGGGCAGGCGGTGGTACGGGCTGAAATCGACCGTGAGGTTGTGGCTTCGTGCCGGCAGGAATTTCCTCCGCTGCGCGATCGCATCCTTAGATGGCCTGAAAAATGCCCGGGAGGGGGGATACAGTAGTGTAAAGAAAGCATGGCAGCAGCTGGCGAGAGCCGACGACCAGGGGGGTGGGACCACTGTAACGTTTAAGAAAACTTAACCGTGGAGGTGAGGCTTTTGAACACTCTGAAGCTGTATCTAGACAATGATCCGGGCCAAGTAATTGAATACCAGGTGAGGAGAATAGTCAATGGGGGCTTTAGCGGGCGCAATCAGGAAGAGGTCTGGAAGCATATTCGCGAGCTGGAAAAGATAGGAGTACCAGCGCCCAAGTCTACTCCCACCTTTTACCCACTTTTGCCGGATAAAGTTACCACCAGTACCGAGCTGCTGGTAATAGGCACCGGCAACAGCGGGGAAGTGGAATACGCCTTGTTGTGCGGAGATAACAGTGGAAGCCCTGATCGCATATGGGTAGCCCTGGCCAGCGATCATACTGATCGGGACCTGGAAACCATGAGTATCCTTAAATCCAAACAAGTCTATCCAAACATCATTTCCACCGGAGTTTGGCGGCTAAGCGATGTGCTTGACCATTGGGACGTTATCGCCATTCGGTCTTGGGTGGGCCGAGACCGAGCTCAGATTTACCAAGACTCGACCCTGGCTGCCATTATGAGGCCGGAGGAGCTCTTGGATAAGGTGAGAGGGCTAATGGCGGATGGAGACCTGGGCGGAACCATTATCCTTTCTGGGACAGTGGCTACCAAAGGCGAACTCTCCTTCCATGAATGGTGGGAGTCAGAGCTAGCCGATCCGGTTCGCGGACAGACCTTGACTTGCAACTACCATGTACAGCCTATTGACTGGTTTAAAGGTGAGGCTTGATAGGTTAGTAAAGTGCTCTTGAAACTTCAAAGGCAACGATAGTCAGTCCCTTGAATAAAGATTTTGACAATCAAAAAGGAGTAAATTAAAATAAAGGAGGAAGCGTTGATGGCTAAGCCAGAGTTAGAGTTCTTTGATCCAGACCTAATTCCGTGGAAGCCAGTTGAGGGAGGACCGGAAGGCATAGTCGAAAAGATAGTTAGCCGGGACCCGGAAACCGGTTCCTATACCCGCTTACTGAAATTTCCTCCAGGTATGCGCACTACCGAAACCTTAGTTCATGACTTCTGGGAGGAAGTATACATTATCAAGGGAACGTTGATTGATTTAGGAAAGAATCAAGTCTTTACAGAAGGCATGTATGCCTGCCGACCTCCGGGAATGGTTCACGGGCCCTACGAAATTCCTACGGGTTGCACCACGTTTGAGATAAGGTATTACTTAAAGTAGCTGCCAAGGGTACCGGCTCATATGATAGTGGGCCGGTACCCACCTTCGCTCCCAGGTAACTGTGGTCTTGTCGTCAGTGTTCAGAAGGGGCGGCGAGGAACGGTGACCGGATCAACCCTAAGCAGGATTCAGGATTTTATGCAACGAACGTCTGAAATAATTGCCACTGTGCTGGGCGTAGAAGTGATGATCATCGATGAGTTTTGCCAACTAGTAGCAGCCACAGGGAGGCTGACGCCGGAATTAGGTAGCGACTATGGCCATGGAACCATAACTGCCCAACTGCTCAGCTCCGACTACCATGATGGTAATCCTTACCATATGGTGGATGACCCTCAGAGCTATAGCAAGTGTTCAGGCTGCGCCCGCCAGCAGAACTGCCATCACCTAGCGGTTTTGATTTACCCCATCAAAGTAGAGGGCAAGATAATCGGTACTATTTGCCTTTCTGCTACCGACACGGGTCAAAAAAGCCGCCTAATTACTGATCGGGCAGTGTTGGCTGAGTTCATCGACAAAATCTCTTTACTGGTTGCGGCTGCAGTTAAGGAGCAACAGGCGCACGAGCGGCTTGCAGTTGTCAACCGAGAATTGGATGCAGTCCTAAACTCGGTTCACGACGGAATCATAGTAAGTGATGCCGAAGGCCAAATAACCATGTGCAATGAATCAGCCTCGCAGTTGCTACGAATGCCGGCCGCCAGCATTTGTGGGCGCCCTCTAAGTAAGTTGTTCAATAAGCTCACTCTGCCAAGCGGTAGCTCTGGGTTCAGGACTATAACCCAGGAAATTGCTTGTTCTCACTTCAAGAACAGAGCGCTTCGGTTCTATAGTGTGATTACGCCCATCAGATACCCCAACGGTCGGAACGGATTTATCCTTTCTTTTCGGCCCCTAAAAGAAATAAGGAGCTTTGCTTCCAGGCTATTTGCTGACCCTCCCAGCGTTGGCCTGGAGGATATCCTGACCCAGGATCCGGAGATGGTGCAAATTAAGAACTTGCTAGGGAAAGTGGCTGTCACTGACGCTACGGTGCTCCTACGGGGGGAAAGCGGTACCGGCAAGGATTTGTTTGCCCGAGCCATTCATACCCTGAGTCATCGCCGCGATAAGCCG
>JACIYF010000145.1 GCA_014360065.1 Clostridia bacterium
AGTGCCAGGATATGCTTTTGCTTGAAAACCCGACTTCGCACATAGAAGGGGATCTAATTAAGGAGGAACTAATTGCCAGTATGTTGGAGATGGTAGGTAAAGAGGAGCGGCAAAAGAAATTAGTTGCCTTTCGGCACGAGGGTAAAGTTATGGTCTATGATCAAGAAGCTTAACAGGAGGTTAACGTGAATATATTATTTATCGGTGATGTAGTCGGGCGACCAGGACGGCGAGCAGTACGTAGGTTAGTTCCTAGTCTCCGTCAAGAATACTCGGTTGACTTAGTAATTGCTAATGGTGAAAATGTCGCTGGAGGCGCAGGCATCACTTCGGAGACGGCTCGCGAGTTGTTTGATGCCGGCGTTGATTTTATAACTACGGGGAACCACGTGTGGGATAATAAAGAGGTATTTTCGCTATTGGAAAATGAAAGTCGGATAATTAGGCCCATTAACTACCCTCCGGGCTGCCCAGGCCAAGGATATGCTATCATTACAAGCAACATGGGAATTCCCGTTGGTATTATTAATGCCTCGGGAAGAACATTTTTGCCTAGCTTGGACTGTCCGTTTCGTGCATGCGCAACTGCAGTTGACGACCTATATGGTGAAACCAAGAACATAATTATCGATTTCCATGCGGAGGCAACATCGGAGAAGCTTGCCTTTGGGTGGTTCATGGACGGAAAGGTATCTGCGATCATAGGAACGCATACGCATGTTCAGACTAATGATGCTCGAATCCTTCCCCGTGGAACTGCATACATTACGGATGTAGGTATGACTGGGCCCAGGGACTCAATTCTTGGTGTTAAGGTGGAGCCGGTAGTAGCAAAGTTCTTAACCGGGTTGCCACAACGCTTTGAGGTAGCCAAGGGGACTGTAGAGCTAAACGCAGTTGTAGTTGAAATTCTAGATGGCAGCTGTCAAGCCAAGCGGATTGAGTCATTGAAATGCACTTTTGATTAAGGAAAGATCTTGGTGGCCGTGGCATACAGAAGAAAGGCGCAGATTAATATTTGTACAAATTGTGTCAAAATACGTTAACTAGAAAAGGACTTTACAAAAGTTTCAAGAATCGGATCCTAGGTTGGTTTAATCAGTCTAAAGTCTAAGAAATAACACAAGGGAGAGGTTGGAGTTGGTAGAGGTCTTAAAGGTGTCCGCAAAATCAAGCCCTAACTCTGTAGCCGGAGCCCTGGCCGGCGTGATTCGAGAAAAGGGCGTAGCAGAAATCCAGGCTATTGGTGCCGGGGCTCTTAATCAAGCCGTAAAGGCCGTGGCAATTGCCAGAGGTTTTGTTGCTCCCAGCGGATTGGACTTGGTATGCATACCAGCTTTTGCCGATGTTCAGATTGAAGGTGAAGAACGGACAGCCATTAAATTAATTGTAGAACCTAGGTAGTTATTTATTTAACTATTGCCTGTGGAGGTTTGACCCGGCTTAGTGGTAGTTGTAAATGACAATACCACGTATGTGGTTGATGCCCACTGCGATACCTTGATTAGGCTAAAGACCTATGGATTGGATAAGTTTGCCGAATCCCCGAACCAGATATGCGTCAGCCTTCCTCGATTGCGACAAGGTGGAGTTCGGGTGCAGTGGTTTGCTGTATTTGTCGAAAGCGAATTTGCGTATGGCATGCCTCTTCACCGTTCACTCGAACTCGTCGACCTATATTGGCGCATGGTTAAAAATTATAGTAATGACCTAATGCCTGTGAATAGTAGAGAAGATATAGAAAGAATGATGGCCCTAGGCCGAATCGGTACCATTCTAAGCCTCGAGGGCGGAGAAGCATTACAGGGAAGCCTGGCCATCCTTCGTAACTTCTACCGGCTAGGAGTTAGAAGTATATGTTTGACCTGGAACCGGCGCAATTATCTGGGCGATGGAGTTGGGGAAACTGGTCAAGGGGCTGGGCTTAGTAATTTCGGTAGGGCAGTCATTAGGGAAATGAATGCTCTTGGGATGATAATTGATGTTTCCCATTTGGGGGAAAGAAGCTTTTGGGAGGCAATTGAGCTAAGTCAATCGCCAGTAATTGCCTCGCATTGCAACTGTAGAGCCTTAGCGGACCATCCCCGCAACCTCACTGACGAGCAAATCAAGGCGATTGCGGAGTTAGGGGGAGTGATAGGAGTGACCTTTGTACCCGAGTTCCTACACACCTCTGCTCCGAATCTTGAGCATGTATTTGAGCATATCGATCACATTTGCCAAGTTGCTGGCCCCAATTGCGCAGGCATTGGGTCGGACTTTGATGGTACTGACAATTACTTACCCGCTTTACGAAGCCCTGCCAGTTTTGGCCTTTTGGAAGAGGGGTTAAAAAAGCGCGGTTATAGTCAGACTGATATTGGTAAAATCTTAGGTGGGAATTTCTTGCGAGTATTGTCTCAAGTCTTACCAAGCGATCAGATCCAAGGTGTGCCTAATGCTGGTTGACCTTCACGTGCATTCTACTGCCTCTGATGGATTATATTCTCCAGCGGAAGTAGTTGAGAAAGCCAAAAAGCGGAAATTGCCCGCCATAGCCATCACAGACCATGATACGGTAGATGGCTTGCAGGAAGCCCAGAAGGTAGCTTCTCAAGTCGGGTTTACCCTAGTACCGGGGATCGAGCTAAGCTGCGAGTGGGGAGCATCCGAAGTACACATCTTGGGATATTATATTGAGTCCGATGACAATGCGCTAAACCGACGTTTAGAACAGCTTCGAAAAGAACGCCGCCAGCGCGCAGCCCGTATATTGGAGCAACTGTCTGCCGCTGGTTATCCCCTAAGCCTTGAGCAAGTAACCAAATTCGTTTCCGGCAATGTGATAGGAAGACCGCACATTGCTCAGGCCATGGTTGAGAAGGGATACGTGCAGTCGGTGGCCGAAGCTTTTGAAGAATTTCTGGTCCCGGGCAAGCCGGCTTACGTCCCTAGGGCTAAACTGAGCCCAGTGGAAGCGATTGAACTGATCACTGGCGCCAACGGAATACCAGTGATGGCCCATCCAGGAATATCCAAGGTCAATGCGCTTATTAAGGATTTGGTTGATGAAGGTTTGAAAGGAATTGAGGTCTATTACCCGGATCACTCTCCCCATGACATTGCTTATTACCTTGGCTTAGCCCGGGAATACAACCTGCTGGTGACGGGCGGCACCGATTTTCATGGCCCGTTCCGTGGCCCAAAAGATTGCGAAATAGGCGATTTTGGTGTTTCGGTCTCTAGGCTGCAAGAACTCCGGGCTGCGAGATCCAGTATGGTGGCGCTAAAGGATAGGCACGCAAGACAATAAATATGCTATAATAACGCCAAGCTATACTTCGGTAAGGGGATATCCATTAATGCCATGGACAAATAAGTTTTCCAGAGAAGGACTTAGTTTCGATGATGTACTGGTAGTGCCACAGGAATCTGATGTTCTCCCAAGTGAGGTTGATACTACTACTTATTTGACCCCTAAGATTAAGCTCGGCATACCAATTCTTAGCGCCGGAATGGATACTGTCACTGAGTCCAGACTAGCTATAGCAATTGCCCGCGAAGGTGGATTGGGAGTCATTCATAAGAATATGACCGCCGAACAACAGGCCAGTGAGGTTGACCGGGTCAAACGGTCTGAGCATGGAGTTATTACTGACCCCATATCGCTAGATCCTAACCAAACCATTGCCAAAGCCGTGGAAATAATGGAGCATTATCACATCTCCGGGGTTCCAGTAACTGTTAACCAGCGGCTAGTGGGTATCATTACTAACCGAGACATTCGTTTTGAAGAAGATTATAATAAACCAATTCGCGAGGTAATGACCAAAGACAACTTGGTAACAGCCCCCATAGGTACTTCTCTAGAACAGGCTAAAAGAATACTGCAAGAGCATAAGATCGAAAAGCTTCCGTTGGTGGACGAGCACTTCAGGTTACGAGGGCTAATCACTATCAAAGACATAGAGAAAGCACGTCGCTATCCCAATGCCACCAAGGACCATAAAGGACGGCTGCGGGTTGGGGCAGCCATTGGGGTTGGCCCCGAAGCTTTAGCTCGGGCCGGGCTGTTGGTGGATGCTGGAGTGGATGTGTTGGTCATTGACACTGCTCACGGTCACTCAAAGCGCGTAATTGAAACCCTAAAAGAAATCAAGCGAAATTTCCAAGATACCGAGGTAATAGCAGGCAACGTTGCCACTGCCGAGGCTACGTTAGCATTAATTGAAGCAGGGGCATCAGCAGTAAAGGTGGGGGTCGGACCAGGCTCAATTTGTACTACCAGAGTTGTGGCCGGGATTGGTGTTCCACAGATAACTGCCATTTACGACTGCGCGGTTGCAGCCAAGAACCAAAACATACCCATCATTGCTGACGGCGGCATTAGATATTCTGGTGACATCGTTAAGGCGATTGCAGCTGGTGCCAATGCGGTCATGATTGGAAGCCTTCTGGCAGGGACCGAAGAGAGCCCGGGAGAAATCGAGATATATCAAGGTCGCAGCTTTAAAGTGTATCGGGGAATGGGATCGATAGCGGCCATGAAGAAAGGATCTAGCGACCGCTATTTCCAGGAAGGAAGCAACAAGCTGGTTCCGGAAGGTATCGAAGGCCGAGTACCATATAAAGGTCCACTGGCAGAAACTATCTACCAGCTAGTGGGCGGTTTGCGGGCCGGAATGGGGTACTGCGGAACAAAGACCATATCCGAGCTACAGACACAAACCAGGTTTATCAGAATCACCTCCGCCGGCTTAAGAGAAAGCCACCCCCACGACGTAATCATAACCAAGGAAGCTCCTAATTACACCATTTAAATGCTTGGGCAGAAGGGGCAGAGTGGAGTGACTCGGTTTTTATTGTGGGATCTGGACGGAACTCTACTACCTGCGGATAGTGAACTATTGATTCGAGAATACTTAACCCTGCTGGCAAATGAAGTGTCGTTCCTTGTGGACCCCAAAGTGTTCATAACTGAATTGCAGAATGCAACCTGGAAAATGATAACTGGTGGCAATGGCTTAGAAACTAATGAAACCCTCTTTTGGAAAGAGTTCATACCTCGAATCAACCTTAAACGGTCTGCGCTTGAGCCATTACTCAATCAGTTCTATCAACAGAAATATAATTTGTTGGCTTCCTTAGTCAAGCCTAGCCCAATGAGCTTGCGGTGTATTGAGGCAGCTATTGAGCATGGTTATGTAAACGTGCTAGCCACAAACCCGGTTTTTCCACTGGTAGCCTTAAAACAGCGGCTAAAGTGGATAAACCTGGATGAAAGTCATTTTGCTTTGATTACTAGCCTCGAGAACATGCATTACTGCAAGCCTAAGTTGGAATACTATGCTGAAATCTTAAGGCTTTTAAAAGCCGAACCCAACCAATGCTTAATGATCGGAAATGATGTAGACGAAGATCTTGTGGCAGGGAACTTGGGGATGGCTACTTTTCTTCTCGAAGGATATGTCCTGAACCGCAATTGTATTAGTCCCCGCTCAACTTACCAGGGTACGTGGGATGACCTGTACGCCCTAATTACACAAAGGGCTTTCAAGGAGTATTAA
>JACIYF010000146.1 GCA_014360065.1 Clostridia bacterium
CTGCATCGCCTGGGTTAAAAATCGTTTCCGGCGAGTAGAAAATAAAATAAGCAAAATCACCTGCGGATAAAAGATAGGTGTGCTTCTTGGTTCTTAGTTCCAAAGTACCCTCTAATACATAGATCAGGTCTTCGCGCTCATGCTCATAAATGAAGCCACTAATCTGGGCATGAGGATCCACCGAAAATATTACCGGCTGCATTCGCTTATTTCGTGGTCCCAAAAAATTTATTAACTCAATCTCTAAGCCTGGCTGCTCAGTGACTAGCCTTTTCCGGCCCGATTGGCGTACAACGTGCCACTCTTCAGGCAATTCACTATCTAGTAATGCCCCGAGGTTTACGTTTAGCGCTTGGGCCATAGCTTCTAAGGTTGAATACGACGGAGAGACCTTACCTTTCTCCACCTGGTAAATGAAGTTAGGCGATACACCGACTCTGGCAGCGAGTTCCTTTACCGACATAAATGAATTCACCCGTAAACGTCGAAGTCGCTCTCCCAGCACATTTATCCCCCCTTTGTTACCATTTTCACTTACTATTTTACAGTGATACTTCATAAATGTCTACAGAATTGGAATGAGGATGGCACCTAGAAGTGCATGGTATGGAGGATTTAATCCGAGTTCTGCAGCCTCTTGCCCGGCGCCGCCGCCAGGACTGAGCAAGGTAGTACTGGAAGTACGCGCCGTCAGCCTCGATAGCACCGCAGGGTAAGCCTAGCGAGAAGTGGACCATACCTTGCGCCCCAAAAGAAGGAAGGCAGTCGGAGCGCTGATCCCCACCTCCTTGGCGGGCTTGCGTGCCGACATGCCTTCGCCTGTGCAGCGTATGAACTTGCCCCAGTGCAGCTCTTCTTGGAGGGAGCGGTAGGCATCCCGGTCAGGCCAGTCAAGGTGCACCCACCGTCTTGCCCTTAAACTCCCCGTTTGGCTTGACTTTGCCGGAATTACCGTCGGTACCTGCCGCACTGTCGGATAGACCACTCTAGTTCAACACTTATTCGCAGGTAATACTTCTCTTAAACACAACATTCTTGGGGCATTCTCTCTCTATTCTGCGTATGCAATCTTAACGTTGGCTTTGTATTCAGCAACCTTACCGCCTTGGACATTTGCCGTTAGATTATATACCTCGACGCCGGTTATGTTTGGAATGGTACGCGCTGCTTCCTGTACAGCGATTTGCACTGCTTCCTTCCAGCTATTCGGGGATTCACCCACTAGCTCAAGTACTTTGACGTGCATTTTGCCCCTCCTTTTCATTTGCTCAGGGTTAGTATGTGCAGGCTACACCAGCCTATGCACCGGCTATGGGCACCCAGCTTGTTCTTGATGGAGGGATTCCCGAAGTGCCTCTAGGGCCCTTCGCTCAAGGCGAGAAATTTGTACCTGAGACAACCCTACAATCCTTGCCACTTCCGCTTGGGTCTTATCATAAAAAAACCGCAATAGAATAATTTCCTTGTAGCGAGGTGGCAGTTTCTCCAGGACCTGCCTTACCGCTAAATTTTCCAACAATTGGTTTTCGCAGCTGTCATGCCTTAGCTGATCCAATATGTAGATCGGATCACCTTCGTCCTGATATAGAGTATCGTGAACTGATTCGGGATGTTTTACCGCTTCTAAGGCGGAAACAATATCCTCTCTTTTCACTCCTAATTGATCAGCAATTTCCCCGACGGTCGGTTCGCGCCCGTTGCGCTTGGATAGCTCCTCACGAGCACGATTTACTCGATAGGCCATATCTTTGGCAGTTCGACTGACCTTGACTAGAGAATCGTCCCGCAAAAACCTACGGATCTCCCCAATGATCATGGGGACAGCATAAGTAGAAAATTTAACCTGATATTGGGGATCAAATCTATCTACTGCTTTAAGAAGACCTATGGTACCAATCTGAAAGAGGTCCTCGAGGTCATAACCTCTCCCCTCAAAGCGTTGTACCAGGTTAAATACTAATCTCAAGTTATGGTTCACTAGCTTCTCCCTAGCTTCTTGGCTACCCCGCTTAGCCTGCTTTAGGAGCTTTATAGTCTCTGATTCGCTGAGCAAAGGATAGTTAGGGAGGTTCATATTGTACAATCGCTTGGCCATTGCGTAACCCGCCTAACTTTCTTGGGCTACCTGCATCCCCAGCCCAGCGTGGTTCAACCGCTTAATCAAACGAACCGTGGTTCCCTCCCCCTCCCTACTATCTACCTCTACATGGTCCATAAAAGACTTCATAAACATAAAGCCCAACCCTAAATGGCCACTGTCAAGGTCCTGACCGTGCGTCTGCGGCATACCCTTGCCAAAGTCCTGAACTACAAAAACTAATCTGTCAACATAACGAGTAGCCTCAATTCTCACTAATGCATCTGGCTGACCTTGGTAACCATGGACTATGGCATTGGTTACCGCTTCTGAGATCGCTACTTTGATTTCTTCTAGCTCGTCTAAAGTCATATCTATTTGAGCGGCAAATGCAGCTACGGCTATCCGGGCTAGGCCTATGTTTTCCGGCTGGCTAAGGAACTCCAATCGCATAGAATTGCAGACCTGGTCCACCATGAGCACCTCCTTCGTAAATACCCTCTGAACTACGCCGCAGTACCCTGCCTAACCAGCGGCATGGGGGACTCCTAATAAGGTTATAAAGTGCAGGTGTCAGTAACCTCGATTACTTGGGTTACCCCTGACATTTCTAGTACCTTCCTGACTTGCGAAGGGCAGTGGGTAATGACAACCCTGCCACCGCGTTGCGCCAGCTGCTTATAGCGTCCAAGTAAAGCCGCTAAACCGGAACTATCAATAAACCGTAGGTTCTTAAAATCAAGAACCAAGTTAGAAATCCTAGAATTGCTTATAAATTGGTCTATTTTGTTTCTAAAATTGGTTACCGTGCTCAAATCAAGTTCACCGCTCAAAAAACAAACCAACGTCTCCGGATTTATGGACTGAATCTCCAATCGCAAAGCATATACCCCTTTCAAAGGCTTGTCCCGATCTCACCCTGCGGAACATTCCTCGTGGACAAATGGAAAAACACCAGGGATATTCGGTACCCCTGGGATGCTTACGTTCGTGCATATACCCCGGAAACTCAGTCTAGCGCCCACTACTTTCGGGAAGGAATAACCTTGGTAAACATCTTTTGTATTTGCCTCCACAAAGTAGCTTCACCGACTGCCTCTGCAGCGACTAAGTCTACCCTCAGTGCTTCTTGGCCTTCCAAGGTGATGATGGCTTCCCCTATTTTCTGGCCTTGTTTGACCGGAGCCTTTACCGCTTCAGGCAGCACTGTCTTTAACCCGACACCTTTCTCCTTGCCTTTCTCCACTGTGATGCCTACAGGCTTAGTTGGCACCACGGCAACCACATCCTGCATTCCTTTTTCTATCGGAATCTCAGCTACTTGGCTTCCAGATGCATAAAGCCCCTTGTACCTAAAACGGGCAAAGCCATAGTTGAACATTTTCATTGATTCACTGAATTGGCCACGCTGCTTGGTTGCGCCCAAGACTACAGCTATAAGCCTTAACTCATCCCGCTTTGCAGTTGAAGCCAGGCACAAGCCAGCTTCGGAGTGACTACCGGTTTTGAGACCATCTGCACCTGGGTACCACCACAGCAGCTTATTTAGATTCCAAAGCTCCAAAAGCGGTTTTTCCCTAAACTTGTAATATTTGAGGGAAGATAACCGCAAAGTATCGGGAAACTGCAAAACCCAACGGGAGATTTGAGCCAAATCGTATGCGGAGCTATAATGATTTTTGTCTGGTAACCCATGACAATTGGTAAAATGCGTATTTTTTAGCCCCAGTTGCTTAGCTTTTTGATTCATCTGCTCCACAAAGGCTTCTTCCGAACCAGCTAAGTGCTCGGCCACTGCCACGCTAGCGTCATTAGCTGAGCCTACCATCACAGCGATCAACATTTCTTCCAAAGTCCTTTGCTCTCCGGGCTCGAGATAAACTTGAGCCCCGCCCATGTCAGCTGCTTGTTCGCTGGTTAGAACCGGATCGTTCCAGTGAGCTTTGCC
The DNA here is from genome assembly GCA_014360065.1 of Clostridia bacterium. Taxonomy (NCBI): domain Bacteria; kingdom Bacillati; phylum Bacillota; class Clostridia; species Clostridia bacterium. The sequence goes on from JACIYF010000146.1 coordinate 4,026, forward strand.
CTGTTGAATTGCTTCTAGGGCCAAGCCCAGGGTCATTAATTTGGTAACGCTGGCCGGTGGCCACCGGCGATGCGGGTTGTGGGCAAAGAGAATCTGACCAGTTTGGGCATCGATGAGAACGGCACCTTCGCAGTCAACTTTGAGCCCTGAGGTAGGCGAGGAGCTAGGGAGCGCCCAAGCAAGGTTAGTATTAACGAGCCCTAAAAACACACTTACAAGTAAAACCAAGGCAACGGTCCTTGCCTTTGCCCGTGCCATCGATTGACCCCCTTACATTTAGCTCCCCTTTAGTATGTTTCCACGGTAACTTACATATACATTTCCTCAGGGATCTTCTCCAAGACACCTTCAATTAATTCCAACATTGCTGTCTGAGCCTTCTTAACTACTTGAAATATTTGCTCGTGGTCCAGCACGCTCTCTTTAACGCCACTAGCCCAGTTGGAAATACAGGAAATGGCTAAGACGTTCAATCCCTCCTGGCGGGCCACAATCACCTCTGGAACTGTCGACATACCCACCGCATCTGCACCAGCTAATCTAAGAAACCTGATTTCGGCAGGAGTTTCATAACTTGGCCCTGCTAGGGCTGCGTAAATGCCCTCCTGGATCGAAAAGCCTTTCTCAGCACCGACCCGTAAGGCGCATTGTCTTAAAAAGGGGTCGTATGCATTAGTTAAGTCGGGAAATCGCCAAGTGAGAGGACCAGTAGTTATACCTCGCAGAGGGTTAACTCCCATTAAATTGATATGATCGGCTAAAACCATTAAATCACCAGGCCGCAACCTTTCATTAATACTTCCCGCCGCGTTAGTTAGGATGACAGTTCTTACTCCTAACCTTGCCATGACTCGAATGGGATAAGTTACTTTTGCCAAATCGTAACCCTCATAATAATGGAACCTTCCTTGCATGACCATAACTGGCTTTCCCCCAAAATAACCCATGACAAGGTTACCTTCATGCCCGGGAACAGTCGAAACCGGAAAGTGAGGTATTTGAGTGTATGGTATACTTACTTTATCTATAACTTTTGTAGCTATTTCCCCCAGGCCAGTACCCAATACTATAGCAATTGAAGCGTTGACTGGTTGAAATGACCTCAAGAAGCTTACTGTCTCTTCTAACTGTAGAGCCATCGATCAATCTCCTTTGTAACCTAAGTCTAGGCGCGGGGGTGCGCGCGCTCATATACCTCCTGCAGATAAGCTTTAGACACGTGGGTATAGATTTGGGTGGTGCTGATATCGGCATGACCCAGCATCTCCTGAACGGAACGAAGGTCAGCGCCATTCTCAAGTAAATGAGTCGCAAAGGAATGCCTCAACATATGGGGGGTGATTGTTTTTCTGATCCCCGCTTTTCGGACATAATGCTTCAGCACTTTCCAGCAACCCTGTCGCGTCAGCCGCGTACCCAAGCGATTGATAAACAGGGCTTCTTCGCTTTTGGTCTTGGCCAACTTTGGCCTCCCCAAATTGATGTAGTTGCGTAAAGCTTGCAAAGC
>JACIYF010000147.1 GCA_014360065.1 Clostridia bacterium
AAAGATTCTTGGGAATACCACTGGCCTGCACCCTTTAACTGTTATTTTTGCACTCTTACTGGGTGCCCACTGGTGGGGAGTACCAGGGATATTGTTGTCGGTACCGGTTGTGGCATGTGTCAAGATCATTCTCCAATACCTGTTTAGCAAAATAGTTGAGATTACCCCCACTTAGGGGGTGCTCACCTAGGGTAAATCCCGGGTGCTATTTGTTGACACTAATGGAAAGGCTACGCTATAATACAGCTGCTTACAAAGAGGAACTTTCGTCTGTCTTTTTCCTCGTCCTGGTGGTCGCCGGGGACGAGGTTTATTGTTAGCCTACCCTTAATATTTGGAGGCAGAGCAATGACAGGGAACGAGCTGCGGGATAGATTTCTCAGTTTTTTTGTCCAAAAAGGACATCAACGCATACCTAGCTCATCGCTAGTACCCGCCAATGATCCCACGCTTTTGTTTACTAATGCGGGGATGGTGCAATTTAAAGACGTGTTTTTGGGCCTAGAAACTCGGCCTTATCGCCGAGCTACCACTGTTCAAAAGTGTGTTCGAGCGGGTGGCAAACACAACGACCTTGACGTTGTAGGTAGAACTGCTCGTCACCATACCTTTTTTGAGATGTTGGGTAATTTTTCTTTCGGCGATTATTTTAAACCGGAAGCCATTGCTTATGCCTGGGAGTTTTTAACCGAAGAACTTAAATTGCCGCGCCAGCGCTTGTGGGTCACTATTTACGAAGACGATGAGGAAGCTTTTGGTTTGTGGCAGCAGATTGCTGGATTGGCTCCGGAGCGCATTATCCGTTTAGGAGAAAAGGATAACTTCTGGTCGATGGGGGAAACGGGTCCATGTGGGCCATGTAGCGAGATTATATACGACCGTGGCGAAGCCTACCAATGCGCGGCTGATAACTGCGGCATAGGCAGCTGTGACTGTGATCGTTGGCTCGAAATTTGGAATCTAGTATTCATGCAATACATGCGAGATGAAAGTGGCCGGTTGTCGCCATTGCCCCGCCCCAGCATAGATACCGGTATGGGTTTGGAGCGGATGGCCTCGGTTCTCCAAAACGTAGATAGCAACTTTGATACCGATCTAATTCGACCCATAATTGAAGGAGTGGAGGAGATCACCGGCAAGACTTACGATCGAGGGGAGAATGGCTTTCCTTTTCGTGTAATTGCCGACCACGTGCGAGCTAGCACTTTCCTGGTAGCAGATGGGGTATTGCCTTCCAACGAAGGTAGGGGTTATGTGCTGAGGCGAATAATGAGGCGGGCTATGCGGTTTGGCCGCCTTCTTGGCATGGATCAGCCCTTTCTTTTTCGTCTAGTTCCCATCGTGGTTGGTATTATGGGACAGGCGTATCCGGAAATCGGGGAGCAGAAGGATTCGATTCGGGATGTCATGCGCTTTGAGGAAGAACGCTTCCATGAGACTTTAGACGAAGGAATGCGAGTAGCCACATCAATGATAAATCGAGCTAAAGCTGAGGGTCAAAAGCGGCTCAATGGTCAGGACGCTTTTCTTCTTTACGATACCTACGGCTTCCCCATCGACTTGACTGAGGAACTAGCCCTTGAAAGTGGGCTGGAGCTCGACCGCTCTGGGTTTGATGAGGCTATGAAAAGGCAAAGAGAGAGATCGCGCTTGACCAGGGAGGATAGCCGCCTATGGGATGAGTTGATAGTTTTATCTCATCTACTTGAAACGGTACCTGCCACGGAATTCAAAGGCTATGATTTATTGGAGGCGACCAGCAGAATTCTTGCTATTATAAAGGGTAACGAACAGGGTAATAAATTATCGAGTGGCGAAGAAGGGTATGTTGTAGTTGAATCCTCACCGTTCTACGGCGAAGGAGGCGGGCAAGTAGGAGATACAGGAGTTATAGTTGGCGAAGACGTGAGCGCCGAGGTCATTGATACCAAAAAGCTTCCGAGCGGCACCATCCTTCACCTAGTCCAGGTTACAAAAGGCGTCCTAGCTAAGGGCCAAATGGTTCAACTGAAAGTGGATACTGCTAGGCGTCTAGCCACAGCTCGTAACCATTCGGCCACCCATCTCCTTCATAAAGCCCTCAAGGAAGTCCTTGGTGCCCATGCTAATCAAGCAGGTTCGCTGGTTAGCCCTGAGCGCTTGCGCTTTGATTTTACGCACTTCGCCAGCCTTAGTACTGGGCAATTGGCTGAGGTCGAGGACCGAGTCAATGAGCAGATTGAAGCCAACCTGCCCATTGATGTATTTGAATGCGCTTTCGAGGAAGCAGAGGCCTTAGGGGCCATGGCTTTGTTCAGGGAGAAATACCAAGAAACGGTCCGGGTTGTTAAGATGGGGGATTACAGTATTGAGCTTTGCGGAGGTACTCACGTTGGTAGTACCGGGGAGATTGGCCTATTTAAGATCGTGCATGAGGAAAGTGTAGGTTCAGGCATAAGAAGGATAGAAGCTTTAACGGCGGCAGGAGCTCGGCAGTACCTGCGACAAAGAGAAGATCTCTTGGAGAAAACAGCGTCCATGTTGAGGGTGGAGCCTGCGGGGGTAACTCGCCGGGTAGAGGGGTTATTGCAAGACCTGAGGCAAAAGCAGGAGCAGATAAACAACATGCAGCGTAAGTTGCTAGACATGCAGGCCGGTGGGTTAGCCGGGTCAGCGCGGCAGGTGGGCCCAATCAAACTGGTTGCTGCTGCGGTCCAACCACTGGAGCCCGAATCCTTGCGCACGTTAGCCGATCTAGTTCGGGATCGGTTAGATTCGGGGGTGGTTGTTCTTGCATCTCCGGTGGATGGCAAGGCATCCTTAGTAGCCATGCTTACAAAGGACTTGGTGCAACAGGGTTTACACGCGGGTCGATTGATTGGGGAACTAGCCAAGGCCATGGGCGGAAAAGGTGGGGGAAGAGCCGACATGGCCCAAGCTGGGGCAAAAGATGTTTCTCGCCTTGATTATGCCTTGCAACTGATCCCTGGTTTAATTGAAAGGACCTTGAGGTAAACTTTACTAAGAGAAAAGGATTCTGGCTTAAAACGAAGAATACGAAGGGTAGGTAGGCTTAGGAGAGGTAATCAGCTGGGGTATTCAGTCTGCTGGCCGTAGAGCGATGGGCAAGGAGGCCGCGAAATGAGTGAAGCCCAAAACACGCAAATGTTTAAAGTTGAGCGGGACGTGCCCCAGGAAGTACGAGAAATACTAAAGTTTGTCTACAAGGCCTTGCAGGAAAAAGGTTACAACCCGATTAATCAGCTGGTTGGGTACCTGCTTTCCGGTGATCCGGCCTACATCACTAGTCATAATAACGCTAGGGTTTTAATCGGTCGGCTGGAGCGGGATAAAGTACTAGAAGAATTAATCAAGTGCTACCTAGAACATCATTTATCCTAGCCGAGGTCTAAGGTCGGAGTATGGTGTCACCGAGATTCTGGGCCCAGGTAGTACCAGAATCCCGGTGTTATTGTTTTGGGGGCAGGGTTAAATTTGGAGTATAGAGAGCTGGGGTCTACTGGCATTAAGGTTTCCCGGTTAGCGTTCGGTTCTTTAACTTTAGGGCCATTACAGGCATCTTTGTCACTCGAGGCCGGAGTCAATTTACTTTTAGAAGCTGTCGATAGGGGAATCAACTTTGTTGACACTGCTGACAGTTACTGCAACTACGAGTATATTCGCCAGGTTTTAAAAAGAAAGCCCGATTTGATTGTTGCTAGCAAATCTTATGATTATACCTATGAAGGAATGAGGGCAACCCTGGAAAAGGCTTTGAGACAGATTGGACGAGATTACATAGATATCTTTTTGCTCCACGAACAAGAGAGTAAGCTGACCATTGAGGGGCATTGGCCAGCTCTCCGATTCCTTTTGGATGCCAAGCGGTCGGGAAAGGTTCGAGCTGTAGGCATTTCTACTCACTCAGTTGCAGCTGCTCAGGCGGCAGCAACTGTGGCAGAGATAGATGTTATTCATCCGCTTGTCAACAAGCTGGGAATTGGGATTATCGGAGGAAGCTTAGAAGCCATGAAGATGGCAATCGATCTAGCCCACCAGAATGGCAAAGGTATATATGCTATGAAGGCCCTGGCGGGGGGGCACTTGCTTGGGGAAGCCAGAGATGCATTACACTTTGTCTTTAGTATACCTAGTATAGATTCGGTGGCGGTAGGCATGCAAAGTACCGATGAACTGGAGTTTAACTTAGCTTGTGTGGAAGGTAGGGAGGTACCTATCCAGATACAAGAAAGGCTAAATCGGCAAGCGAGAAGAATCTATATTGAGCCTTGGTGCACTGGGTGCGGGGCCTGCGTGGCGCGGTGCCATTATTCTGCTTTACAGATTCGCGGCGGCAAAGCGCAAGTTGAACCCCAGAGGTGCATTCTTTGTAGCTATTGCGCTGGGGTATGCCGTGATTTCTGCATTAAGATACTTTAAAGGATATCCGGCTATGGAGTCTAACGCTAAGAGGATACTGGCTCTTGATGTTGGGGCAAAAGTTATCGGTGTCGCTGTTAGCGATCCCTTGATGTGCACTGCCCAGGGCATAGGTTCCATCCGCCGCGGCCCATCGACAGCTCACGACATTGACAAAATAATCACGCTGGCTAGGCAGTATGAAATAGGGGAAGTGGTTGTGGGCCTGCCGCTTAATATGAACGGTACCCTGGGACCGCAGGGGCAAAGAGTCAAGGCGTTCGGGAGACAATTGGAAGAGAAGCTGGGCATAGCAGTACATTACTGGGACGAACGGCTGACAACGGTGGCGGCGACGCGTACCCTTCTTGAGGGTGATGTGTCCCGCCAAAAAAGAAAAAAACTGGTTGACAGGCTGGCAGCAACCTATATATTGCAATCATATCTTGATTACCGCCGTAACTTGTAGGACCAGGCTAGTTTTCCTGTTTGCTGGCGGATTTGGATCTGAGCATGAGGGGTCCTGTTAATTGACAGGCAATAAGTAATTGTATAGAATGGCGCTAACCTAAAGAGCGGAGGATGGGCGATGGCTGAAGATGCTAACACGATTGTATTAGTGGATGAAGACGGAACTGAACACGGATTTGAGATCTTAGATGTAATCGAGGTACAGAATGAAGAGTACGCTATCCTATTGCCAATAGGCAACAATGGAGCGCCTGAAGACGAGGCTATAATACTTAAAGTCGCCATTGATGAAGAGGGCGAAGAGGTTTTCTATGAGATCGAAGACGATGAAGAGTGGGAAATGGTAGCCAGTGCTTGGAAGGAGATTCTAGAGACCGAAAGCTAGTTGTTATTTTGGTTTTGCCCTGTCATATCCTGAAAGTAAGGGGATAGGCGGGGTGAATAAGGTGAAAAAAAGGTCTATTCTTAAAGTATGTGCTGTTCTTGTCCTGCTTGGCTTTATCTCAGCTTCCCTTTACTTTTTGTTTGTTAACAAAGCTGGCAAGATAATATTTGGCGGCATGAGGGGGGTTGTTGCAGAAGGAGTAGAAGTTGGTAACCTTTCTGTAGGCGGTAATTCCTATCCCCTGCTACGGCAACGCATAAGCTTTTTGGTT
>JACIYF010000148.1 GCA_014360065.1 Clostridia bacterium
CGACCAGCTTCAGAATATCAGGACAGTAATAGTCAACACCGCCGATTTCCCGGGAGCGAACATACCTGAGGGGATGCTGTCGCTACAGGAGCTGATGGAACAGTCTTCTCCTGAAAACCCGGGGATTGACATTCACCCCCTGGATTACGCACGGATGATCTATACTTCCGGCACCACCGGACGCCCTAAAGGCGTGATCTCTCGCCATGCCCTTCCCCGGGAGGGTTCACCCTTTCCCTGGGCCTATTCGGAAAACGATATCCTCTACACTTGTTTGCCCCTGTTTCATGCCAACGCCCTCATGGTCTGCAGCGGAGGCGCTCTCCTGGCCAACGCCAGTGTAGCCTTAGCCCGGCGTTTTAGCGCCAGCCGCTTCTGGGACGATACCCGGAAATATAACGCTACTGTCACCTTTTTCTTGGGAGCCATGCCGGCTATCCTAATGAAGCAGCCGGAAAAGCCCAATGATGCCGACAACCCCATTCAGTGGGCGGTCAGCGCGGCGGTGCCGAAGGACATCTGGGTGGAATTTGAGAAGCGGTTTGGGCTCAGACTGCAAGAGTTTTACGGGGCAGTGGACGGCGGCGGCTTCCTATTTAATCCCGAGAGCAAGCCGGGATCTATGGGGAAAGTTCCAGAACTGTACGAGGCGCGAATCGTGGATGAAGATGGCAACGACTGCCCTCCTATGGTACCGGGAGAGCTTTGGCTCCGCTCCACCGACCCGGCCCGGCGGATCATCCTAACTCCAGAGTATTATAAGGATCCCGAAGAAGCCAAGCTCCGCATCACCGAGGACGGTTGGGTGAAAAGCGGGGACTTTGCCTATCGGGATGAAGAGGGTTGGTATTACTTCGTGGACCGCAAGAAAGATGCCATTCGCAAGAGCGGCGAGAACATTTCCAGCTGGGACGTGGAGCGGGTTATCGAGGCCCACCCTGAAGTCCTGGAGGCGGCGGCCTTTGGCGTTCCCTCGGAAATGGGGGAGGATGAGGTCAAGGTCAACGTGGTTCTACAACCAGGTGCTAAGCTGACTGCCGAGGAGCTAATTGCCTGGTGCGAGCCCAGAATGGCTTATTTCATGGTGCCCAGGTACGTGGAATTTGTCGATAGCCTTCCCAAGACCGAAACCCACCGGGTAGAGAAATACAAGCTCAAGCAGTTGGGAGTGACTCCCAATACCTGGGATCGGGTTAAAGCTGGCTATCAGCTGAGGAAATTCTGAACGAAAAAGGTGGTGCGATGATGCCTCGTATCTATCTCAACGAGTACCCCTTTCGTTCTCCTGAGGATGAGGAAAGGAAACAAGGGACGTTGCTGGCAGCTAGGTTACTGGCGGGGGCGGCTTTTACGGCTCCCAAGGCCGGCGGGGTCGATCAGATTGAAGTGGAGATCGTTTACGGCAAGGCTGAACAGGATGCCATAGCCAATAAGATGGAGGAGCTGGCCAAGGCTAACCCCAAAAACCGCCTGTGGAAACCCATGTTTAAGTCGGAGGCGGTGATGGTCAGGGAGGCAGATTGCATCCTGATCTTGGGCAATTTCCGGGCCGCCCAGACTCCCATCGACCTAGCGTGCGGGCTATGCGGCGGGGTAGCCAACTGTGACCGGGTATATCAGGCCAGGGCTAACCGTTACGGTCAAATTGATCTCGCCGATAGCGAGCCCCGAGGCACCATAATCAACGGTCCCCTGTGTTGCATGCGGACCACCGATTTTGGTTTTGCCATCGGTTCGGTGCTATATCTGGCCAACCGGCTGTTCGTGGATGCTCGGCCCTTTATGAGCGTGGGAGTGGCAGCGCGGCACCTGGGCTATTGCCCCAATTCGGAAATCGTGGTGGGCATTCCCCTAGCCACTCTTTCCAAGAACCCCATGGTGGATATCTTGCCCGATTATCACTTCTTCAGCCGGGATCGGGTAATAGATAGTACTCGCAAGACTTACGTAATTGCCCGGATGGTCAACTGGTTCGATTATCGCAATTGGTACCCGAAAGAAGCGGAGGTGCCCCTGCGCCAGCTGCGCCGGGAGAATCCGGAAGAAGCGCTTAAGATGGCGGAGGCAGCTGAGAAGGAGGACGAGTCCATCTAGGTCGGGGCTTGCGGGAACTCGATCAGGTAAGGGAGGGAACAGAAGTGGCGGTTTACGATGGTATCAAGGAAGCCAACGACTACTTGATAGGGGTGGCCAAGAAGGCGGTAGTGGCAGCCCTAAAAGCTCCCCAGGTGACCGGGAAGCTCCAGCTGAAGGCCTCCATTATAACTGGGGAAGATTTACTTCCATTTATCGAAATCTTAGGAATCTTAGGTGAAACGTCTGATTTCATCCGTGGCGATCACGTGACCCTAAAGAAAAACTACGAGAAGGGTACCCCGCCGGTCATATTGGCCTTGGGGGCCAACTGTAGCGTTTCCGAGCTGAACTGGAATTGTGGTGCCTGCGGCTTCAACACTTGCGGTGAGTTTAACCGGTTTGCCAGGGAAAACCAAGGCATGGGTTCTGCTTTTACCGGGCCATCCTGCGTATGGAAAACGGTCGATTTCGGGGCGGCAGTGGACTGGGCGGCGGCCGCCATCTGGCATGAGAACGTAGACAACCGGGTGCAGGATTCGGTGGGGGCGGTAAGCTCGCTCTTGGGCTATAACCCGGGGTGCACCTATAACATTGGCATTTCCTTGGGCCCGCCTGCCGACCTAATCTGGTACAACCGGCCCGATCTCAAACATGACTTTAACCAGGCCGATATCATGCAGTCGCTCTTCCGTACCATCCCCGAACATTTCCTCTGCTTCGTTGGCGATGGTAACCCGCAGTTTAAATACACCCACCAATGGTTCCAAGAGCCACGTTTCCTAGCGGCCCTGCCCAATGAAAAGGCTAGTGAGATCCGGGCCGACCAGTTTGAGCGCATAGCGGAGGTGATATTTAGCGTTACCCAAAAGCGGATGCAACAAGCCAGCAGTCAAGAGTCCCAGGATTAGGGTGGATGTGACTGCCCTTGGACCGTGCCCAGTCCTCTATTCAGCACCGCCGGAGTCAGCGGCGGAGTAGTGGGCAGAGCAGAGGGCTAGCGGCCCGGCTGAATGAAACCGGGTTTTAGAGGAGGGGAAAACTTGAGTAGCAAGCCTTTTAGTGACGGCTCCATACCAGGTTTGGAGGAGTTATTTGATTACCGTTTGATGGAGGCCATCTTTAACCGGCGCTGCCGGCGCTTTGGGTTGGGTATGGAGATCGATGAAGGACCCCTGAGTTTATCAGATAACCCTGCTCAAACCCGCATAAAACCTGAAAAGGTTTTTTAATAAAGAGCACATTTTGCCACTACTTTACCTATTCCTGGAAGTCATCAGCAGCTATCACATTGTTTGGTTGTTTCATCCGCAGCAGGCGCAGTATCTTGTTGCCCAAATCAACTCCTTTGGTTTTAATGTAGTAAGCCTTGCCGTCAATCTCGACTTTGGCGAAGTTCATGGAGTTGATCGCCTCCCGGATCTTTTCCGGAGAAGCCTTGATTCCGGCATTTTGCAGCCTGAGCTCGAGGGTGCGGGCCAGGAGGAAGGCCAGAAAACAGACCACAAAGTGCCCTTTGATCCGCACCTCCGTCCAGTGGAAGACTGGCTGCACCTCCAGGGTGGATTTCATGATCCGGAAGGACTCTTCGATCTTCCAGAGGTTGTGGTAGGCGTCCAACACCTCTTTAGCGCTCAGGTTTTTCTCATTGGTCTGGATGCCGTAGTAACCGTCGAACTGCTCGTCTCGTTTGATGGCTTCCTCATCCAGGACCCAGTCGGAGTCTGCACCGATTTCTTTAAGAAATCTCTTGCCGCCCCGCTTGTTGCTGGATTTGATCCTCGATTTGTCGGCGAGCAGAGTTTTGGCCTTTTCGATCAGTCTTTCCCGGTCTGCCCTGTCTTTCCTGGCTCTTTTTTCGGAATAAGTGATGATCAGGTTCTCTTCCAGGTTGTAAACATTGCCGTCTTCGTCTTTAAAGCTGTTGATGTAGTCGATGATTTTGTAGCGTATCCTGTCTTCCGGCTCCGTGGAGTCAGAGGATATGATCTCCTGATAGCCTTCAGGTGAGAAGATCTCCTTTTGAATGCTTTTCTTCATTTTCCTCAGGCGGGAGGCGAAGATGTAGCTAGCACCTTTGTCCAGGATCTTTTTGAGATTGAGCTTGCTGTTGATCCCCCGGTCGGCGACGATGATCACCTTGCGGATATGGAACCTCTCTTGCAGCTTTTCCAGGGCTTTCTCCAGGGTATTGCCGTCAAAGGTGTTCCCCGGGAAAAGGTCATAGCCGATGGGTCTTCCTTCACAGTCGAGCAAAAGCCCCATGACTACCTGCACTTCGTTGAACTTGCCGTTTTTGCTGAAGCCGAAGTCCCGCAAGCTGTCAGCCTTAACGCTCTCAAACGAGAAGGTGGTGACATCGTACAGAACCACGTCCACCTGCATGTTGAAGAGATTGACGTTCTTGTAAAAGAGCATCTCTTCCAGTCTCTCTTTGTTTTCGCAGAGGATATCCAGGGAGCGGTAGAGGTGGTTTAAGTCTACCTTCGGCATGTTCACGTACCGCTGCTGGTTGTTGAAGGTACCCAGCTTGCTCATGGGGTCCAACAGGTGCTGGATGGCCATCAGGAAACAGGCATCGTTCAGGCTGAACTGCACTTTGGTGCCTGCAGTAAGGGATGGCAGAAATTCGTGCAAACCAAACTCCTTCCAGATTTTTTGGTAGACGAGGTAACCCCAGTTTAAGATCTCGGCCTCTGATGCGTTGTTCAGATCAAGTGTTTGCTTTTGCTTTGCTTTGGAGAGTTCCACCAGGCGCAGGGCGAGGCGCTGGATGCTGGGGTTGTTCTCGAGCATGTCGAGCCTGCCCAGGTTGAGCAGAACTTCGTGTTTGGTTCTGCCGTTTTCCCGGTAGGACCTGATAAGCTGCACATATTGGTAATTGTTTGATTTAGTAATCTTCAGGAACATGCCTGTATTATACCATAATAGCGTGGATTATTCCAGCATAAACTGGGTTTTTAGCAAAATAGTTTGCCACTACACTTTTTGCAAATTTTCGTCTCGCCATTGCCAAAAATGCCGTTGTTAAGCCATTTTTCGTTTTGAAATTCGGCCAAAATCGGGGTCAACTGACAAACTCGAGATTACCGTTTGATGGAGGCCATCTTTAACCGGCGCTGCCGGCGCTTTGGGTTGGGTATGGAGATCGATGAAGGACCCAATAAATTCAAATCAGAGCACGAGCCCATACCCCTGACTGAATTGGAAGAAGCCATCCTGGTTCTCGGCAGCCTGGGAGTGACCGGGCTCAACCTATCGGACGCTCCTTGGCAGGGGCAATTTGGCGGCATGGAAACCATGCTCCAC